>CAMDAB010000001.1 GCA_945888475.1 Saprospira grandis DSM 2844
TTAAAAAGTGTACTTTGCAATAACACTTCGATACCGATAACCCTTTTGTTTCCTTTTTTAGCAACACCTCTTTTTACTTCAGTTACTGTTCCATCACCAATCACCTCTTCTATGCTGTCTTTAAAAAACGACTCAAGCCCTTCCGAAAATGATTTTCGATGGGCTTTCTTTTGAACGTTTTTTTCTTTTTCTTCTTTGGGATGTTCCAAAACTGCTACCGCTTCTTCCACATCAAAAGACTTTGAAAGAAATTTGGGATTATCTTGTTTATTGTCTTCGTTTAAGGTATGTGCAAAAATAGAAGACAAATTATCAGAAAAAGATTTTTTATTATTTTTTGACATCAAAGAAATATTTGAAAAATCAGAAACTTGTGAAGGTCAGAGAGTTAAGCTATTACGATAAATTTGTTAAGGTCAAGTTACAAATTATTTTCGAAAAACATAAAGATATCCCTCATTTATTGTTTAAAAAACTTTTAGACGACAAAAAAGGTTCAAATAATTATTCAGATTCATTTTCATTTTCTTCATCCTCATTTGGATGCGGGTTCTCTATGTAATCAATAGCATCTTTGGCCATTCTGCTATTCGGAAAATAGTTGAGTACCTCTTTGTAACTTTCAAGCGCCCTATCCATTTTTCCAGAACGCAAATAGCACAGCGATCGGTTGATCAGTGACATTTCGCGATAACTTATATTCGAAGCACTCAACAATAAGATTGCCCTGAAATCATCCAACCATTTATTATTACAGAAATAATTCCAACTTTTCTCAAATGCCAAGGCTGCCATCTCATACTCATGGTGTTGTAAAAGCCTGAAACCCCTACGGTGATGTCGAGGAATTGCATACTGCAAAAGGACAGAAAGACCCATGTAAGCAGCTGCACTTATAAGAATTGACAAATCGGTTTCGAGCCCCACAACAACCAGAATAAAGCTTACAATCCCTACCAGAAAAGCGTGCAAAATAAAAGCAGTCCAGTTTACCTGTCTAATGAGTTCTTGCATTTTAAAAAAATTTAGATGCGAATTTACATATTAGCAATTACTCCCTTTTCCAGTCGGGAATAAAATCACTACCCTGTGTGTAAGGTGCCCCAAGTTTGTAAAGCGACGCTTCAATTTTCGTAATTTCATCATTCATGCTTATAAGGTCTTTGAGCAATGCCTCAAAAATTTCGGCAGAATCATTGTAATGTCTGTTTGAAGAAGCAGGTACTGCTGAAGTAGCCGACCAAAAATTATCCATTGCAGTTTCAATTCTGCTTAACAATCCAGGACTGTAAGCAAACTCGCGGCTCGAGAGGCTTGCATCGCCATAAAGCACAACAGCCATCTCCTTTTGCTTAATATTCAAAGTTGCCATTTTTTCCAATAATTTCAAATCTGCATCAGCTGTTTCATGTACTGCTTTTTGAATATATTTTAATCTGTTGACCTGTGAATTGTAAACCTCAGATGCTCCCCGGGCAGCTCTGCGCATTTTAGCCATTTTAACACTGAAAGCCTTTAACTGATTTTTATCGGCTGCGGCAAGGCTTGCATTGTTTAAAGATTTGATATTGAAGGGGGTTTTTGTACTCAATTCACTCAGTTTTCCATCTTGAAATTTGTGAAACTGTACATAGTAAGTGCCAGGTGCAGCCAAAGCACCGCTAACACTGCTTTCGTAACGACCGGCCGATTTATTTTGCAGCTGTACGGGCACCAATGCTTCGTATCGAAAATCCCATTGCAGTTTGTTGAAACCTTTTTGCGGCTTATCAATGCGAAGTCTCCTTACAACTTCACCCTGAGCAGCTGTAATAGTAGCGATCAGATAAGGGTTTATATCCCAGTCTTCTTTATGCAAGGCTTCGAGCGAAGGATATGGAACATCTTTACCATTTTTAACCAAATCAATTTCCTTTTTCTTACGCTGATCCTTAGTACTTAAGAAGGTTGTATCATTAAAAAGATAAGTAATGACAGCTGTTACAGGCGGATTTTCAGCTCCATAATAAGACTCGCCCTGATTTGCTTTACCTGACATACCCAAAGGGGTAGACTCAATAAACATCCATGAATCTTTTATTGGATAAACAGTCAAATCCTTTTTAAGATCTTCTTCTTTGTAGTTTCTGAGTGATGAATAATCATCCAAAATATAGAATCCTCGACCAAAACTGGCAAGCACAATGTCATTTTCCCTGCGCTGAATTTCAATATCTTTGATAGCAATAGTCGGCAGTCCGGATTTAAGTTGATGCCAATTCTGCCCCCCATCTTTGCTAAAGAAAAAACCGAATTCTGTGCCTGCAAAAAGCAGATTTTTATCGACATGGTCCTCAGCTATATCATAAACGGTACCTCTTTGTGGCAAATTTCCCGAGATAGATTTCCAGCTTTTTCCTTTGTCGCTGCTTTTGAAAATATACGGTTTAAAATCACCGTTTTTATGATTATTAAAAACCGCATAAACCAAGTCAGATTCGTATTGTGAAGCTACAATTGCATTGACAAAAGTCATTTGAGGTACACCTTCAATTTTATCAATTTTTTTCCAACTCTGACCGCCATTTTCTGAAACCTGAACCAAGCCGTCATCGCTGCCGGCATAGAGCAGGCCTTCTTTCTTGGGCGACTCATCGAAGGCGGTTATGTTTCCAAAAATGGAAGTACTTTTGTTTTTCATGACGGCATCGGCACTCCAGACACGGCCCATTACACGCATCGTATCTCTGTCTAGTTGTCTTGTAAGATCGGGTGAAACGACTGTCCAGTCATCTCCACGGTTTTCACTTTTGAAGACTTTGTTGGCACAGAAATAAATTCGTGCAGGATTGTGTGGACTGATAAGCAAAGGTGCATCCCAATTCCATCGGTAAGGAGCTGCTCCTTTGGCTTCCATCGGTTTGATCCCCACACGTTCGCCACTTTTTTTATCATAACGGGTAAGCCAGCCGTACTGGGCCTGAGCGTAGATAATGTCTTGATTTTGTGGGTCGACCTGCGATTCAAAACCATCACCACCCTGTGTAATGAACCAATCTTCATTGGTAATCCCAGCTGCATTAGTAGTTCTCGATGGGCCACCCATGCTGTTGTTGTCCTGCGTACCCCCGTAAACATAGTAAAAAGGTTCGCGGTTGTCGACAGCAACTTTATAGAACTGCATGATGGGTAGATTTGGTTTAAAATGCCAGTTTTCAGCATGATCCCAGGTTTCATAAATTCCACCATCACAGCCTACTAACCAATGGTTTGTATTATTCGGATCGATCCAAATGGCGTGATTATCAACATGCTTACTTTTTTCACCTGTAGCTTTGAAGTTTTTCCCGCCATCCTCGCTGTGATGCAACCAGGTATCCATTGCAAAAACCTTGTTTACATCCTTTGGGTCGCAGAAAATTTCCTGATAATAATTTCCGCTGGTATTAAAGCCACTTCTTTTCTCCCAGCTTGCACCGCGGTCGGTTGAGCGATAAACACCCTTATCATCACCCGATGTTTCGACAATAGCGTAAACATAGTCGGGGTTAACTGGCGAAATTGCCAAACCGATTCTGCCTACAAAATCACCAGTCGGTAAGCCTCCTTTGATTTGTTTCCAGGTTTTCCCACCATCTTCCGATTTGTGTACACCAGAGCCGGGGCCTCCGCCCAGGTAAGTAAATACATGTCTGCGACGTTGATGTGTGACAGCATAAATGACGTCGGGATTGCGCGGGTCGAGATGAACCTCGTTTACACCCGTATGCACATCTGTTTCGAGTACTTTTTTCCAATTGTTGCCACCATCCTCTGTTTTGTAAAGCCCTCTTTCCCCACCTTCACTCCAAAGTGGTCCGTATGCAGCCACATAGACAATATTATGATTTCGGGGATCAACCTGAATCATTCCGATATGCTCCGAATTTTTCAGACCCATATTTTTCCAGCTTTTTCCAGCATCCTCACTTTTGTAAACACCATCGCCATAAGCAACCGAACGTTGGTTGTTGTTTTCTCCGGTTCCAACCCAAACAATATTTTCATTTCCGGGTGCCAAAGTGATGCAGCCAATTGAATAGGAAGCCTCGTTATCGAAAATCGGGAAATAGGTTGTACCTGCATTGTTAGTTTTCCATACACCCCCCGAGGCAACAGCAACATAGTATTGTGCCGGATTTTTCGGATTGACAGCAAGGTCACCTATTCTGCCCGAATGTGTAGCTGGTCCTATACACCTAAATTTTAAGGCTGATAAACTTGGCATTTTGGATTTATCCTGAGCCGAGATAGCAATCGATAAAAAAAGTATTAAAAAAATAAAAAAATGGCGTCCCATAATTTTGGCATTATTGAATTTAAAAACAGAATACTAATCAATTTTATTTACTACGCATTGCATCAACCGCTTCCATATTTGCTGCATTCAAAGCTGGTATGATTCCGGAAACAACCCCTGATATTGCAGCAATTGATATTCCTATAATCATATTTTTGGCCGAAAGGAAAATTTCAAACTGAAAAATTGCCGAAGCAGCGAGTGCAGCCAGATAGACAAAAATCAGCCCGATTAATCCCCCAATGAGACAAAGCACTATTGATTCGACCAGAAATTCTGTAAGAATCACATATTTTTTGGCCCCCAATGCTTTTTTGATACCAATGATGTTGGTGCGTTCCTTTACTGAAACGAACATAATATTTGCCACCGAAAACATTCCTACAAAAATAGCAAATCCACCAATAAAAAGTCCTGCAAGGTTAATCACACCAAAAATAGAACCCAGAAGATTTGATATGATTGAAAGTGTATTTAGTGCAAAATTATTTTCTTCTTTTGGCTTCAATTTTCGGCTTGCACGTAAAACACCCACCAGTTCATCACTCAACTGATCGACACTTACTTCAGGCCTCGCTTTTACAGAAACAGAAGTTCTTCCCCTGTTAAATTCCGAATTGGATGTATTTACATATTTTCTCGCAGTATTATAAGGTACAATCCCAACATTATCAAAGTTAATGGGATTGATTAAATCTTTACCCTCTTTTTTCAAAACTCCAATAATTTTAAGTTTTTGGCCCTTTGCCTTAATACTTTTTCCCACCGGATCTTCTCCTTCTCTGAATAATTTTTTGTACACATCATAGCCGATGATAACATCATTGGTACCATGATAAAACTCCGCTGCCGTAAAATAACGTCCGTAATAAAATTCCAAACCAAACATCTCCCTATAATCTTCGGTTACGCCAAGATAAAAGACACCGGATGCAGTTGCTGTTTTAGATTCTGTTGACTGGTTACCAATAAAAACATTGAAGGAAACAATATCGGCACTTTTACAATTTTTCTTAATAGACTTGTAATCGGTATAAGAAGCCTCTGGCCTGCGCATATATTTCCAGAAATTTTCACGTGGATCCTCTCCCCATGGCATTGTGCTGATGTAGATAGTATTATCGCCAAGCTTTTTGAAACTTTTCCTAATACTGTATTCAAGGGAATTGACAGCAGAAAGCACCATGATAACGCACCAAATGCCAATGATTATACCCATCAAAGATAAGAGGGTACGTAATTTGTTCGACAGGAGCTGCTGCACTGCCAGTACAAAACTTTCATTCAGGATTCTAAAAAAACGCATAGAGGGCCATTAAAATTTTCCGAAGTTCGCAATAGCGCTTAACTTTCAATAATTAATCCGACCAAATGTCTAATTATTAGACTAGTTTGAGTATTAGTTAATAACAACAAATTCGGTTCTTCTGTTTTGCTGTCTTCCTTGGGGGCTGTCGTTACCTGCAATAGGACGGGTTTCTCCATATCCCTTGTAATCGAGTCGATTAACAGCAATTCCCTTAGAAATGAGGTAATCTCGGACTGATTTTGCCCTCTTGTCAGATAATTGAAGATTTTCACTTTCGCTGCCTTCGTTGTCGGTATGTCCGTTTATCCTGATCTTTATCTGAGGATTTTCATCCATTAGTTGTTTCAGTCGATTCAGTTCGGCTTGTGATTCCTGGCGCAATTCGGCAGATCCGGTCGCAAAAAATACATTTTTCAGAATAACAGGAACACCCTCTTTCGGTTTCGATGCAGTATCAATAACAGCAGTCGTTTCGATTACAGGTTGCAGCGGAATGTCCAATAAAAAGGGGTTTTGCTGATTTCTTATTTCTTTCAATGCAAAATTATCGGAATAGAAGAGGTATTTCTGTTTTTTGACATTCAGGCTATAATCTCGTCCCAGAGGCAAACAAAGCAAAAATTCACCATCGGCATCTGTCTTTGTCTTTGTGAATAATTTATCAGAATTCAGATCATAAATCTCAACATTAGTTTTGCTTAATGGCATTTTTGTACTGGCATCGTAAACAAAACCGTTGACATAAGTCACTGCATTTGGTCGATTTTCCAGCGGCATTTCAAAACTATAAATATCAAGCGAACCAAAACCTCCTGGACGATCTGAAGCAATAAATGCCAGATTTCCGCTCAATGCAACAGCCAGTGCCTCCTCATTTTGAGCAGTATTGATTGGATAGCCTAGATTTTGAGGCTTACCCCAGCTGCCGTCTACACGCAGTCTCGAAACATAGAGATCGAGGCCACCCATACCTGCGTGCCCAGCAGAGCTAAAATACAAGGTTTGACCATCGGGATGTATACAGGGTGCACAGTCGTCGTAGGGCGTATTCAATTCGGCTACAGGCTGCGGCTCTGCCCAGCTACCATCATCTTTTCTTTTACTTATCATCAGATTTTTATCGCCTTGTCCACGGGCTCCTCCACGCGTAAAATAAATTGCATCGGCATTTGGAGCAACAGAGGGCTGAGACTCCCAACCCGCTGAATTTATAGGTGCACCAATATTTTTGGGGGTTGACCAACGACCATTAACTCGTTCGGAAAAATATAGATCGCAGCTGCCAAAATCGCCCTTGCGGTTACAAACCGTAAATACAAGAAATTTGCCATCTGCCGATACAGATTGGGCTGCTTCGTTTTCGGGAGTATTGATATTTGGAATAGGTTCTGCCTTAGTCCATTCACCATTTTTTCTAAGACTACGGTACAAATCTTCCTGCCCGCTGCGTAGGTCACCAATCTGAACAGTATAGATCAGTGTATTTTCATCGGCTGTAATGGAAGGAAAATAATCGCGATAATGTGAATTGATGTTGGGGCCCATATTTAAGGGCTCAAATTTTACTGGTTTCGACAAGGCATCGGGTCTGTAAATGGCATCAGCCAAAGATTTTTTTGCCCTATTGTCGAGCGCTTCGTTCTTAGCAGGGTATTTTAGAAATTTTTCAAACTCTGTCCTGGCTTCGACATAGAGTTCTTGTTCCATTGCTATCTGTCCAAGGGTATAATAGATTCTGGGCTCATAATCAGGTCCAAGTGCAATAGCCTTATTTAGATATAAACTCGCATCTTTCCAATTTTTTTGCTCAATATAACAATCGCCCATCAATTGGTAGGCATTGATAAATTTGGGACTTTTCTTGATGATTTTTTCAAGTTCTTTGATTGATTTATCAATGTTCATAGCATTGAAATCCTTGTATGCCTGTCCGAAAGCATCTTTTATTTTTGTGGGTACATTTTTTGTTGTAATAAACTCCTGTGCCGCTGACAGCGTCGGTGAGAAAAGAAAAAATGTAAAGATTAAAAAGTAGCGCATAGAGACTAAATTTTTAAACCGGCCGTTTTGGCCAAATTGCTATTATAATATCTTGGATCGTCAGAAACTTCTTTTTCAATCCAATCGGGCAACTTTATATCTCTATCAGCATCGTCCAGTTCAAGCTCTGCAATAATAAGACCTTTATGTGCCCCTTGAAAAACGTCCAATTCCCAGATTAAATTATCTAAACTGAAAGTATATCTTATTTTTTCTATGCAAAAAGGCTCGCACAATGGTAAAAGATTTCTGCCATCCTCAATAGGAATTTCATATTCAAATTCTGCCCTTGCAATTCCCTGATTTTTGCCTTTGACGGTGAGATATGCTTTTTGCCCCTTAATTCTTACTCTAACTGTACGCTCGGGTGTAGAATTCAAATAACCCTGACAAATTTCTTCACCGACAGGAAGTTGCTTTATTAAGTCAGACACTTTTTCGTTCACCGTGTATTTTCTTTCGATTTCAATGCCCATGTCATTTTAATTTATCTGGATTATCTTTAATAAAATCACCCCAACCGGAGTATTTTTTTCCTTTTTTACCCAATACGGAAGTACTTTGAATATAGTGACAATAAGCAACGGCAACTGAATCGGTTGCATCCAAAAATTTATGATGAAACTCTCCAATCACTATATGCGGCAACATTGCAGCTACCTGTTCTTTCGAGGCAGCTCCATTACCGGTACAAGATTTTTTAACAGATCGTGGGCTGTATTCTACAATAGATAGACCCTTACAAGAAACTGCGGTCATTGCAGCTCCCTGTGCCCGTCCCAATTTGAGCATGGCTTGTGCATCTTTTCCAAAAAAAGGTGCTTCAATAGCTGCCTCAGTAGGTTCATAAAATTGAATCAGTTTTTGAAGTTCTTCAAAAATAAATTTCAATTTCTCAGATTGATCTTCAAATTTCCGCATATCGAGTACACCCATACTCACCAAACGAGGCTTGTCCTTATCGGTTTGAAGAAATGAATACCCCAAAATATTTGAGCCCGGATCGATTCCGAGTATAATTTTTTTCATAACCTGTATTATTTCCTGTGACTAATCTTTATCTTCTTAACCAATTCATTACCAGCATCATCACGAAGAATAAAATAGTAATTTCCTGCTTTCAATTTATTTAATTTCACTGCCTTGAAAACTAGTTTCGAAGGAATCCTAAGCGCTTTGTCAGCTTTGTAAGACTGAGCATTTTCAGCAATAAGTTCAAGACTTAGGCTTTTGTTTAGATCCGATTCTAGGCCAAATACCAAAAGATCATCTTCTATTTCAGATTCATTAAAATGAAATAAAATATTTTCAAGGCTAGCTTTTGCAGAAATCTGAGCACTATCTTTCAAAGCCTTTTCAATAAATTCAGTAGATTCAGGAGTTTTTCCTTTGGATAGGACCTCAATGAAATCTTTTTCAGGATCCAATTTTACGTTTTCTCTACTACCATTTTTCGCTTTTTCCTGAGGTCCTTTTACTTTAAGGTTTTTGGATTTTCCACATGAATAAAGGACAGAAAGCGAAAGAAAAACAAGTGTAAAAAAAAGAGCGCTCCTCATAACCGAATGTTTTACAGATTAAAATTTAAAGATAATAAATCTTGTTGAAAAAGGATAATTTGAACCTAAGATGATATAGATTCAAGCATTGGCAAATGTCAAATCATTTTGTAAATATCTGATTAAATCTTATATTGCAGCACATTTATTTATTGAATTCAAACAACAAAAGTCATGCAGGAAAAAAAATCCAATGAAATAAACATAGAATTGCCCGAAGAAATTGCTGAAGGTGTCTATTCAAATCTGGCTATTATTACACATTCGCATTCCGAATTTGTGCTCGATTTTGTTAGAATCATGCCTAATGTTGCACAGGCAAAGGTAAAATCACGCGTAATTCTTACACCACAACATGCCAAAAGACTGATGATGGCGCTTAGAGATAATATCAAAAGATATGAGGATAGCTTTGGCACTATTCAAGATATAGATGGCGGAGTACCACCCTTCCCTATGGGTTACAGCGGCCCTACAGGACAGGCTTAGTTTTTTAAGAATCTTATAAAAGACTTGCATAATTCCATAATAATAACATAAAAGCCGGCTTCAAATCTGAAACCGGCTTTTATAGTTATAATAAGTTTGGAATTTTTAGAATTCCCCCTCACTGAATTCTTCTTCGAATTCTTCATCAGTAAGCGCAGCTTCTTCGAATTGCCTCATACCTGTACCAGCAGGAATACGTTTTCCTACAATAACATTTTCTTTAAGACCTGCAAGACCGTCGGTTAGAGCAGAAATTGCAGCTGTACTAAGTACTTTAGTTGTTTCTTGGAAAGATGCAGCCGAAATCCAGCTTTCAGTACCCAATGACGCTTTTGTTATACCCTGAAGAATAGGTCTTGAAGTAGCGGGTAAAGCAGGATGAGCCGACATTAGTTTTTTGTCACCTCTGCGTAGTGTTGAATTTTCCTCTCTCAACTGACGTTCGGTAATGAACTGCCCAGCAAAGTATTTGGCAGAATCTCCTGCATCTTCAATAAGAAGCTTATCAAAAACTCTGTCATTTTCTTCGAGGAAGGCAAATTTACCTACTGCCTCTTTTTCAAGGAATTTAGTATCTCCAGGATCAACTATTTGTACTTTACGCATCATTTGACGGGCGATAACCTCAATATGTTTGTCATTGATGGTGATACCCTGGGCACGATAAACCTCCTGAATACCATCGATAACATACTGTTGCACAGCATTTGGACCTTTGATTGCAAGAATGTCCTGTGGTGCTGTAGCTCCATTAGAAAGAGAAGTACCAGCTCGTACAAAGTCACCTTCCTGCACAAGGATGTGCCTTGAAAGGCCTACAAGATATTTGCGCTTTTGACCGTCTTTGGCTTCAATAATAATTTCACGATTTCCACGTTTTACACGACCAAAGCTAACAATACCATCAATTTCGGCAACAACTGCAGGGTTAGTTGGGCGGCGTGCTTCGAACAATTCAGTAACACGTGGTAAACCACCGGTGATATCCTGAATTTTACCCATTGTACGAGGTATTTTCACTAAGGTTTGACCTTCACTTACCGCATCATTATCATTTATCATAATGTAGGAACCCACCGGAATTGTATATGAACGAAGTTCATTTTCATCTTTGTCTACAATACGAAGGATAGGCACCTTACGTTTGTTTTTGGATTCAATGACAACCTTTTGCTCATAACCGGTTTGTTCATCACGTTCAACACGGTACGTTACACCATCGTCAATGCTATCATACATGACAATACCGTCATATTCATTGATGATTGATGCATTATAGGCATCCCATTCAGAAATTAAATCACCTTTTTTGATGATATCACCTTCCTTAACATAGATATTTGATCCATAAACGAGGTGAGCAGTAGAGAGTACACGGTTATTTTTTGGATCAATGATACGCATCTCACCAGTACGCGAAATAACAATTTGTGTCTGTTTATTTTTGTCTTTATCGTAAAAGCTAACAGTTTTAACACTGTCGAATTCGATTTTACCGTCGAATTTTGATTTCAATTCAGACTCCTCTGCTGTATATGATGCGACACCACCCACGTGGAAAGTACGCAGGGTCAACTGAGTACCAGGTTCACCGATAGATTGCGCAGCGATAATACCAACAGCATCACCCATTTCAGTCATACGTCCGGAAGCAGGATTTTTACCATAACACATAGAACATATACCCTGACGAGCCTCGCAGGTTAGCACAGAACGCACCTCTACCATTTCTATATCGGCCTGCTCAATTTGGAGGGCCAATTCAGGAGATATAACATCTTCAGCTGACACAATCAGTTCATCTGTTTCCGGATGAAAGATGTCGTGCAGAGGATAACGACCTTCAATACGCTCTGAAAGTGGCTGTACTATTTTATCATTTTCGATAAGAGCTGTAACTGTGATACCACGAAGTGTATTGCAATCATGTATATTGATAACAACATCCTGAGCAACATCAACAAGACGACGGGTAAGGTAACCTGCATCCGCTGTTTTTAAAGCGGTATCAGCAAGACCCTTACGTGCTCCGTGCGTAGAGATGAAGTATTCCAAAACCGAAAGACCGGCTACGAAATTAGAAAGGATAGGATTTTCAATGATTGCTCCACCTGTATCACCCGATTTACGAGGCTTAGCCATAAGGCCACGAAGTCCGCAAAGCTGTTTAATCTGTTGTTTAGAACCACGCGCACCTGAATCAAGCATCATGTATACAGAGTTGAAACCCTGTTTGTGTGTAGATAGTTCTTTCATCAGTGCTGATGTAATCTTATTATCTGCTTGAGTCCATTCATCAATAATTTGATTATAGCGCTCGTTATTGGTTATAAGACCCATGTTATAGTTATCCCAGATTTCATCCACAGTAGCATGTGCCTCAACTAAAACTTCATCGCGGTTCGAAGGATTGAGTAGGTCACTAAGGTTAAATGACAATCCACCACGGTAAGCCCAGAAGAAACCAAGATCCTTGATGTCATCTAAAAACTTCGCTGCAATAGGGAAATTAGTCTCTTTAAGAATGTAAGCAATTACCGTTTTGAGATTCTTTTTAGAAAGCAATTCGTCAATGTAAGGTAATGACTTTGGAACAACCTGATTAAAGATAATTCTTCCAACAGTTGTTTCAATTCGTCTTGTGCTATAAGTGCCGTCACCATTAGGATGTGGTACTCTTACAGTTACATATGCATGTAAATCAACCTGACCCTCATTGTGTGCAATTATAGCTTCCTCTGCTGAGTAGAACTTACGACCTTCGCCTTTAACAATAGCATCGGCTTCAGTTCTCTTTCCTTTAGTGATGTAATAAAGACCCAAGACCATATCCTGAGAAGGAAGAGTAATAGGTGTTCCGTTCTGAGGATTGAGCATATTATGCGAAGAAAGCATCAGAATCTGGGCTTCGAGGATTGCCTGATTGCTTAGTGGAACGTGAACAGCCATCTGGTCACCGTCAAAGTCTGCATTAAAAGCCGCGCAGACAAGTGGGTGCAACTGAATTGCCTTCCCTTCAATCAATTTTGGCTGAAATGCCTGTATAGATAGACGGTGAAGTGTTGGAGCGCGATTAAGCATCACAGGATGTCCTTTTAGAACATTTTCCAAGATGTCCCAAATGATTGGATCTTTTCTATCTACTAGTTTTTTAGCAGATTTTACAGTTTTGACAATACCTCTCTCGATAAGTTTTCGTATTACAAAAGGCTTAAAGAGCTCAGCTGCCATATTTTTTGGGATACCACACTCGTGCAATTTAAGCGTAGGACCCACAACTATAACCGAACGACCAGAATAGTCAACACGTTTACCGAGAAGGTTCTGACGGAAACGGCCCTGTTTACCTTTGAGCACATCACTCAGCGATTTTAAAGCACGACCACCTTCCGCTTTGACTGCATTAGACTTACGTGAATTATCGAAAAGAGAGTCAACTGCCTCTTGAAGCATGCGTTTCTCATTTCTAAGAATCACTTCAGGTGCTTTGATTTCCAAAAGTCTTTTCAGACGGTTGTTTCTGATAATGACACGACGATAAAGATCGTTCAGGTCGGAACTGGCAAAACGACCACCATCCAGTGGCACAAGCGGACGAAGTTCAGGTGGAATAACTGGCAGATAATCTACTACCATCCACTCTGGTCTGTTCTCCATATTGTTTTGTCCTTCACGGAATGCCTCAACAACACGCAAACGCTTCAATGCTTCAAGTTTTCTCTGTTGAGAATTCTCGTGAGCAGCTTTGTGACGCAAATCATAAGACAATTTTTCCAGATCTACCCTTTGCAATAAATCGCGGACAGCCTCTGCTCCCATTTTGGCAATAAATTTATTAGGATCCTCATCGGGTAGCATTTGGTTCTCCTTTGGAAGCATATCGATAATATCGAGATATTCTTCTTCAGTAAGAAGATCTCTCCCCATGCTGCCGTTGATTGCCTTTTCGGAGATTGCACCAGGTTGTATTACAACGTAACGTTCGTAATAAACAATGGATTCGAGCTTTTTGGATGAAAATCCAAGAAGATATCCAATTTTATTGGGCAATGATTTGAAGTACCAGATATGAACAATAGGCACAACAAGCTTGATGTGACCCATACGTTCGCGACGAACTTTTTTCTCAGTTACCTCTACACCGCAACGATCACAAACAATACCTTTGTAACGGATACGTTTGTATTTTCCGCAAAAGCATTCATAGTCTTTTACAGGACCGAAAATACGCTCACAGAATAAACCGTCACGTTCGGGTTTGTAAGAACGGTAATTGATGGTTTCTGGTTTTAGAACCTCTCCAAACGAACGACCAAGAATTGAATCAGGCGATGCAAGACTTAGTGTTATTGTGCTGAAGTTATTCTTGATCTTGTTAGTGCTGCTCTTTTTAAATGACATATAAAGCTATGATTATTAAATCAACAAGATTATTTCAAGCTATTAAACCTTTCGGGCAGTTTTGCCCGAAAGGTTTTCAACTGTTAAGTTGAAAGGAAATAATTAATTTTACTCAAATTTGACATCCAAAGCCAAACCTCTCAATTCATGTATTAGTACATTAAATGATTCTGGTATTCCGGCAAGAGGCATGTTATCACCTTTTACAATTGATTCATAAGCTTTTGCACGACCTACGATATCATCTGATTTAATGGTGAGCAATTCTTGAAGAATGTGTGAGGCTCCATATGCTTCGAGTGCCCATACTTCCATTTCTCCAAAACGCTGACCACCAAATTGTGCTTTACCACCTAATGGTTGTTGTGTTATGAGTGAATATGGACCAATTGAACGGGCATGCATTTTATCATCAACCATGTGTGAAAGCTTGATCATATAGATAACACCTACAGTTGCTTTCTGGTGGAAACGGTCACCTGTTTCACCATCATGTAAGTGCGTTTCACCATAGCTTGGCAAACCAGCTCTTTCTACATAATCGTTTACATCTTCAAGTTTAGCCTCGTCGAATACAGGTGTTGCAAATGTCATTCCCAACTTCTCACCAGCCCAACCTAGTACAGTTTCGAAAATCTGACCAAGGTTCATACGAGAAGGTACACCGAGAGGGTTAAGAACAATATCCATTGGTGTTCCATCCGGCAAGTAAGGCATATCTTCATCACGTACTATCCTTGCAACAATACCTTTATTACCGTGACGACCTGCTAATTTATCCCCTACCTGAAGTTTACGCTTCTGAGCAAGATAAACCTTGGCTAGTTTTAATACACCTGCCGGAAGTTCGTCACCAATAGTAATCGCAAACTTTTCGCGTTTATAAACACTGATAGCTTCGTTTACTTTGATGGTATAATTATGCAATAACTTACGAACTAATCCATTGAGTCTTTCATCATCTGTCCAACCGAAATAGTCGATATTGTTGTAATCTAGGTCTTTCAGTAACTTTTGAGTGAATTTTGAACCCTTAGGTATAACCATTTCATTGTAAATACTTTTAACACCCTGAGAAGATTTTCCTTCGAGAATGACAAAAAGTTTTTCATTTAATCTAATGGTTAATGCTTCAACGTCAGTTTCATGAGTTTTATCTAATTTCTCCAACATCTTTTTATCCTTTGCTTTCTGGACTTTGTCCTTTTTAGCTCTGCGGAAAAGACGGGTATCAACGATGACACCACGTGTTGATGGTGGAACTTTAAGAGAAGCATCTTTTACATCACCGGCTTTATCACCAAAGATTGCTCGAAGAAGTTTTTCTTCAGGAGTTGGATCAGATTCACCTTTAGGTGTAATTTTACCGATGAGAATATCACCATCGCGAACCCAAGCTCCAATGCGAATTACTCCGTATTCATCAAGATCTTTTGTTGCCTCTTCACTAACATTCGGAATATCGTTTGTAAACTCTTCTTCACCAAGTTTAGTATCACGAACATCTAATTCAAACTCTTCGATATGAACTGAAGTAAAGATATCTTCACGTACTACACGCTGAGATAGAACGATAGCATCTTCAAAATTATAACCTTTCCATGGCATGAATGCAACTTTCAGGTTTTGACCAAGCGCAAGCTCACCATTATCTGTAGCATAACCTTCACAAAGAATTTGTCCTTTTTTAACACGTTGGTCTTTGCTGACAATCGGTTTAAGATTGATACATGTATTCTGGTTGGTACGACGGAACTTGATGAGTTCATAAGTTGTGAGATCCTGATCAAAGGTTACCATCTTTTCATCATCGCTACGGTCGTAACGAATTACAATTTTCTTAGCATCTACATAGTCAACTACTCCTTCACCTTCCGCATTAATTAACATTCTGGAGTCTTCAGCAACTTTAGCTTCCAAACCTGTTCCAACAATTGGAGCAGATGGCTTTAAAAGCGGTACAGCCTGACGTTGCATGTTTGAACCCATTAGGGCACGGTTTGCATCATCGTGTGAAAGGAATGGAATTAATGATGCAGAAACACCTACGATTTGGTTTGGAGCAATATCTATATAGTCAACATCCACGGGTGATAATACAGGAAACTCACCATTATCGCGACATTTGATTCTATCTGTATCGAAAAACCCTTTTTCATCTATGGGTGTATTTGCCTGAGCTATGATTCCAAAATCTTCCTCTTCTGCAGTCAGATAAGTAGGATCATCCGTAAAATTGATTCGCTCACCATCCATAATTTTGCGGTATGGTGTTTCTATGAATCCCATTTTGTTAACCTTTGCATGTACACATAGTGTAGATATAAGACCAATATTAGGTCCTTCAGGCGTTTCAATGGTACACAGACGACCATAATGCGAATAGTGAACGTCACGCACTTCAAAGCCTGCACGCTCGCGAGAAAGACCACCTGGGCCAAGTGCAGAGATACGCCTTTTGTGGGTGATTTCTGAAAGTGGATTGGTTTGATCTAGAAACTGAGAGAGCTGACTTGTTCCAAAAAATGAATTGATTACAGAGGATAAAGTTCTTGCGTTAATTAGATCTACTGGTGTAAAAACTTCATTATCACGAACATTCATACGCTCGCGAATCGTCCTAGCCATACGTGCTAAGCCCACACCAAATTGGGCATAAAGCTGTTCACCTACAGTTCGAACTCTACGATTACTTAAGTGGTCAATATCATCAATTTCAGCTTTTTGATTGATCAATTTTACAAGATACTTAACAATATGGATAATGTCCTCTTTTGTGAGAACGATCGTTTCCATTGGTGTATCAAGTTCGAGTTTGCGGTTGATTTTATAGCGACCAACATCTCCTAAACTATATCGTTTATCAGAGAAGAAGAGTTTTTCTATTATACCACGCGCAGTTTCATCGTCAGGAGGATCGGAACCTCTTAATTGACGATAGATATGTTGAACCGCCTCAATTTCTGAGTTTGATGTGTCTTTTTGTAAAGTATTATAAATAATTGAATAATCATCTTCAATATCTTCCCTTTGCAGAATAATTTTATCTACACCTGTTGAAATGATATCTTCGATGTTATCTTCATCGAGAATTACATCACGCTCGAGAATTACTTCATTTCTTTCGATAGAAACAACTTCGCCTGTATCTTCATCGACAAAATCTTCAACCCAACTACGCAAAACACGTGCAGCAAGCTTTCTTCCGATATTAGTTTCAAGATTCTCTCTACTTACCTCAACTTCGTCAGCCAGGCCGAAGAGGTTTAGGATATCACGGTCAGAATCATACCCAATTGCTCTAAGAAGTGTAGTTACAGGGAATTTTTTCTTACGATCGATGTATGCATACATGACTGAATTAATGTCAGTTGCAAATTCCATCCAAGCACCTTTAAATGGAATAACTCGAGCAGAATAAATTCTGGTACCGTTCGGATGACGGCTTTGTCCAAAGAACACACCCGGAGAACGATGTAACTGAGAAACGATTACACGTTCAGCACCATTTATAACAAAAGTGCCTTTGGGAGTCATATAAGGAATGTTTCCCAAGAATACATCCTGTACAGTCTGTTCAAAATCTACATGTTCTTCATCATTACAAGAAAGACGAAGCTTTGCTTTGAGCGGTACACTGTAAGTGAGACCACGGTCCATACACTCGTCAATAGAGTAACGAGGAGGATCAATATAATAATTTAAAAATTCGAGGACAAATATATTTCTGGCATCAGAAATAGGAAAATTTTCTTGAAAAACCTGGTATAGCCCTTCGTTTATACGGTTTTCGGGAGTTGTCTCCAACTGAAAAAATTCCTCGAAAGATTTCAATTGAATTTCCAGAAAATCGGGGTAATGAGAATCATGTTTGATTTTCCCGAAATTGAAACGTTCAATTGATTTTCTCTCCTGGACTTGGGAAGTATGTTTTGCCATTGTAGCTTTTTGATTTAACAACTGATTAAATTAAAATCAGCCAAATTTGTTGAAGCTAAATTAGATTAACTGCATTTTACTTTAGATCTAAATACAGATAATCATTACTAAGAGTAATAGGCTTAGTTACTGAAAACAGTAACTAAGCCCATTTTATCAGTGCAAATGCTGTCTGTTGAATTGGGACTCAACCATGCATTCGTTTTGAAACTACTTAATTTCTATTTCAGCACCGGCACCTTCAAGAGTAGATTTTACTTTATCCGCTTCTTCTCTAGAAACTTTTTCTTTGAGTGTTGAAGGAGCACCATCTACTAGATCTTTAGCCTCTTTTAGTCCTAAGCCAAGAATGTTTTTAACTTCCTTAACAACGTTAAGTTTGTTTGGACCACCAGATTTGAGGATTACATCAAATTCGGTTTGTTCAACTGCTACTGGTGCAGCGTCACCACCACCTGCAACCATTACAGGAGCAGCAGCAGCTGGTTCGATACCGTAATCAGCTTTAAGGATATCAGCCAATTCTTTAACGTCTTTTACTGTGAGATTGACCAATTGCTCGGCCAAGGATTTTAAATCTGCCATTTTATTATAGTTTTAAAAAATTCTACGAATAATAAATAATATTGATGTTGGTGGAAGCCGTAAATTGATTAACCGCGTTCTTCCAGTGTCTTGAGAAGGCCACCTATAGTATTGCTACCATACTGCAATGAACCGACAAGGGTTTGCATTGGAGATTGTAGTAAACCAATAAGTTCGCCAAGCAACTCTTGTTTAGATTTGATTTTGGTAAGTGTATCTAGTTGATTGTCACCTACAAAAATTGCAGAATCAATAAAAGCTGCTTTGACTGATGGTTTCTCATTATCACCGCGGAATTCTTTGATTAGTTTGGCGGGAAGGTTACCTGAATCGGCAAACATTACAGCCGAAAAGCCTGTAAGTGAGTCAATAAGTTCAGAATAATTCTCATTATTTTCCTCTGTAGCACGTTCCAAAGCTTTCTTAATGAAAGAGTTTTTCACAACTGTCAAGTCAATACCTTTTTCAAAGCAAAGACGTCGTAGTGAATTGGTCTTTTCAACATTAAGTGTTGAATGGTCTGTGATGTAGAAGTAACGGGATGTTTTGAACTGATTGCTAAGCTCTTCGATTACCGCCGCTTTTTCTTCGCGTTTCATTTTATAATTTTTTTAAGACCTTAACGAATTGATTAACTTATTTAACGAGCAATTTTGGTATCAATTTTGACACCGGGGCTCATTGTAGAAGCAACCGTGATAGTTTTAACGTAAGTACCCTTAGCGGTTGAAGGTTTTATACGAACCAAAGTATCTATCACCTCTTTTGCATTTTCGACCAATTGATTGGAATCGAAACCGACTCTTCCTACACTGGTGTGAATAATACCGTATTTGTCAACACGGAAGGAGGTCTTACCTTTTTTGATTTCGCGAACAGCGTCACCGACATTGGCAGTTACAGTTCCTGTTTTGGGATTGGGCATTAAGTTTCTCGGACCTAATACACGACCTAATTTACCAACCTGAACCATAACGCTCGGCATAGCAACAATAACATCTACGTCTGTCCAGCCATTTGAAATTTTCTCTACGTATTCATCCAAACCAGCATAATCAGCTCCGGCATCTAATGCCTCCTGTTCTTTGTCAGGAGTACAGAAAACCAGAACCTTTTTCTCTTTCCCTGTACCATGAGGTAGAGTAATAGAGCCGCGAAGGTTTTGATCCGCTTTGCGGGGGTCAATTCCTAAACGAACATGGATGTCAACAGAGGCGTTGAACTTCGCATAGCTCACTTCTTTAACGAGTGACATTGCTTCCTCGAGCGTGTACAATTTAGTGGCATCAACTTTTTTAAGCGCTTCCGCTTGTTTTTTGCTAATTCGTGCCATTTTTTTGTTTCTTTTTAAAATTTGAACTTTGAGGTTCGAGGTTTAACCTCAACTTTTTTGATTTCCTTTCAGACTTTTCGAACTACTAAGCCCAAGGGGGAGTCCCTTCAACAACAATACCCATACTACGGGCAGTACCAGCTACCATTCTCATAGCCGAATCTACAGTAAAACAATTAAGATCCTGCATTTTAGTTTCGGCGATTTTCTTTACCTGTTCCCAAGAAACCTTCCCTACTTTATTTCGGTTAGGCTGTGCTGATGCAGGTTTGTTATCGGCGATACCAGCTGCCTGTTTCAATAGTACAGATGCAGGGGCAGTTTTAATTACAAATGTAAAAGACTTGTCTTTGTACACAGTAATAAGAACGGGACAAATCTGGCCCATTTTATCTTGTGAATCGGCATTAAATCTTTTGCAGAACTCCATGATGTTCACCCCTTTAGAACCCAAAGCAGGTCCAACAGGAGGAGCAGGATTAGCCATGCCGCCTTTTACCTGTAATTTGATTAATACTTCAATTTCCTTAGCCATTGTATATTAAGATTGTTTTTCCACTTGCATAAAATTAAGCTCAACTTCAGTTCCACGTCCAAAAACTTTGATGATGACCTTAAGCTTTTTCTTTTCTTCATTAACTTCCTGTATAGTGCCCACAAAATTTTGGAATGGACCTTCAGTTACTTTTATTTCTTCTCCAATGATGAAAGGCTCTGCCAATGACTCGCCACTTTCTTCAGATGTATCAACTTTGCTAAGCAACCTTCTTACTTCATCATCTTTCATAGGTATCGGCTTGTCACGACCCAAGAAATGAATTACATCTTTGACTGCTGATAGGGTTTGTACCATTTCCCCCGTAAATTTTTCGGGAACAGCCTCCACCATGATATACCCTGGCGTAAGTGTTCTTTCCTGAATAACCTTTTTGCCGTTTCGTATTTTGTAGATTTTCTCAGTTGGAACAATTACATTCAAAACCACAGATCTCCACCCTGAACGATCAATTTCCATGTCTAGTCTTTCTTTTATTTTTCGTTCTTTATTCGAAACTATTCGTAGACAGTACCACTTTGTATCAGACATAAAAGCTTAATTTCGGGAGAAAGTTGTGAAATAGAATTAGTATATAAAATCTAACACAAGCAACAAAATCCAATCCATACCAAATAAAAGGAGAGAAAGAACAATTGTTGCTAAAATTACATTTATCGCTGTAAGTTCAAGTTGTGTCCAAGTTGGCCAACTCACTTTGTGAATCAGTTCTTTGTAGCTGTCATTAAAATATTTTACAATTGAATTCATTTTTTGCCTCTTTAGATTTTGTGAGCAAATTTTGCACGGGCAGAGGGGCTCGAACCCCCAACCGGCGGTTTTGGAGACCGCTACTCTACCAATTGAGCTATGCCCGTGTATAAAGGTTAAGCCCGCAATAACAGGCTTAACCTTTTATTATATATTGCCTTATAGGCAGTTTATTACTCGATGATTTCAGTAACCTGACCAGCACCTACAGTACGTCCACCTTCACGAATAGCAAAACGTAGACCTTTTTCCATAGCAATAGAAGAAATCAATTCAACTTCAAGTGCAAGATTATCGCCAGGCATTACCATCTCAACACCAGTAGGCAACTTAATTGCTCCTGTAACGTCGGTTGTGCGGAAATAGAATTGTGGGCGGTATCCGTCGAAGAAAGGTTTGTGACGTCCACCTTCTTCCTTAGAAAGAACATATACTTCACATTTAAACTTAGTGTGGGGTTTTACTGAACCTGGTTTGCAAATTACCATACCACGTTTCAATGCTTTTTTGTCAACACCACGAAGAAGTACACCTGCATTGTCACCTGCCTCACCACGATCTAACAATTTACGAAACATTTCAACACCAGTACATGTAGAAGTTATTTTTTCTTCAGCAAGACCAACTATATCTACTTGTTCACCTACATTGATTACACCACGTTCGATACGTCCTGTTGCTACAGTACCACGACCTGTGATTGTAAATACATCTTCAATTGGCATTAGGAAAGGTTTGTCTACCTCACGAACAGGAGAAGGGATTTCAGAATCGACTGCAGCCATAAGTTCCATGATTTGATCAACACCTTCAGGATCTCCGTTAAGTGCTTTGAGTGCAGAACCTTTAACGATAGACGCATTGTCACCGTCGAAACCGTAAGTGCTTAGCAACTCACGAACTTCCATTTCAACCAGTTCAAGCATTTCAGGGTCATCAACCAAGTCAACTTTGTTCATGAAAACCACAATTTGAGGTACACCTACCTGACGTGCAAGAAGGATGTGTTCACGTGTTTGTGGCATTGGACCATCGGTAGCTGCTACAACTAGGATAGCACCGTCCATCTGAGCGGCACCTGTTACCATGTTTTTAACGTAGTCAGCGTGACCTGGACAGTCTACGTGAGCATAGTGACGATTTTCAGTTTGGTACTCTACGTGAGCAGTGTTAATAGTGATACCACGCTCTCTCTCCTCAGGAGCTGAGTCGATAGAGTCATAACTTTTAGTCTCAGCGAGACCTTTTGATGCCAATACCTTAGTGATGGCAGCTGTAAGAGTTGTTTTACCGTGGTCCACGTGACCGATTGTACCTACATTCACGTGGGGTTTGTCGCGCTTAAATGTATCCTTAGCCATTGTTGTTTAAAAAATTAGTTGGTTTAAGAAAATATTAGATCCTCTTCAAGGAGGTACTCTGTATTACCAGAGTAGGAAAGCAACCTCACTTAAATTTCGAATTTCATTACAATACGAGCCGACAATGAGATTTGAACTCACGACCTCTTCCTTACCAAGGAAGTGCTCTACCCCTGAGCTATGTCGGCTTAATCAAAAAAGAAAAGGAAATAATAACATTTCCTTTTCCGTTATCTTTGAGCGGGAGACGAGGCTCGAACCCGCGACCCTCAGCTTGGAAGGCTGATGCTCTACCAACTGAGCTACTCCCGCCTAAAATTTTGTGGGGGCAGTAGGATTCGAACCTACTCAGCCTTAAGCAACAGATTTACAGTCTGCCCCGTCTCTCCAACTCCGGCGTGCCCCCTAACAACATTTTTATTTATTTTGAGCCGACAGAGGGATTCGAACCCACGACCCCGAGATTACAAATCACGTGCTCTGGCCAACTGAGCTATGCCGGCTTGATATTAAAAATAAAAAGGTTGTATTTTTACATTAACAAAGAACTAACTTTATAAAAGTATAAAACTCTTTCAAAAAGCGAATGCAAAAATACAACCCTTTTTCCTAAATCCAAACTTTTTCAAAAAAAAATCATCTTTTTTTAAAAAAAGATTTTTAATGACCGTTCATTTTATCTTTATGCTTCTGTAATTGCTTCCTCAGGGCATCTGCACATTGATCGATAGACTCTTCAAAAGTTTTACAGCTTTCTTTGGCTAACATAGTAGCACCGGGTACATTTAGCTTTATTTCGGCAATTTTATCTTTTACCTGCCCCGAATTCTCCAATTTAAGAATAACGTCAACACTTACAATATGATCAAAAAAGGTTTCGAGCTTTCTTAGCTTTTTGTCAATAAATTCTTGTAATTTCACATCTGCATCGAAATGCACTGACTGCACGGTAATTTCCATATTAAATAGAATTTTAATGTCAAAACAAATTCATTTCTAGTACAAAGTTCTACTAATGAATTCATTCTGCCGGTGTTTATAAATTAAGTTCTTAATCTGCTGAACGCATTTACTGTTCCTGAGTATGAATATATCAATAACTAATTGTTTTTCCAAATTTTGATATATTTTTTTTATTAACTACTTTTACAGCAGTTTAGAATTATTGACATATAAATCCATGTTAAATTTAAAGATCTGATGAAAATTGCCTTGGGCATTTATATAATTATTTTCCTCAGCGCATGTTCCAATCGCACTGAAGACGTTGAAAAACTAAAACTGAAAGCCGAAGCAAATGTAGAATCGGCCAAAGACGTGGATATTCTATACAGCGATTCGGCCGTAGTGCGTATGCGCATCAAATCACCCTTGATGCAAAACAGGCAAGACAAAGACAATCCAACCAGAGTTTTTCCAAATGGTGTTTGGGTTGACTTTTTCGATGTTTCTAAATCACCAACAAGTCATCTTACTGCAAAATATGCTGAATATTCTGAAAAACTGAAGATTATTACATTGAGAGACAGCATAGTTGTTAATAATTATAAAAATGAAAAGCTTGAAACCGAAGAGCTATTTTGGAGTGAGCGAGATGGAAGAATTTATTCAAAGAAATTTGTTAGAGTTACAACTGCGTCTGAAATAATACATGGGTACGGATTTTCATCCAATATGGAATTTACCGAGTGGGAAATTGACTCCGTAAGCGGTGTTTTCCAAAGTGGCTCATTATTTGAAAAATAAAATAAACTAAATGGCAACCGATTTATTTCTAATTATCACTTTACTTCTAGCATCCGCATTTTTTTCGGGAATAGAAATTGCATACCTTTCTGCCGATAGGCTAAGGATTGAGCTCGAAAAGAAAAAAGGCAGTGGAATAGGTCTTTTATTGGCTGGTTTTATTGAAAAACCTTCAATTTTTTTAGGTACAACCTTAGTAGGAAATAATATAGTGCTGGTTATTTTCTCTGTCCTTGCCGAAAAGTTTATGATCCACTCAATGGGACTAGGAACATATATTCCGGAACAGCTTCAATTGGTAACACTTACCCTTATATCTACTGTGGTTGTACTCATATTCGGAGAGTTTATGCCAAAGGTTTTCTTCAGGGCGCTGGCCACTCCTATCCTATTTTTCTTTGCTTATCCATTTTACCTTGTAAAGATTATTTTAACTCCATTTGTATGGATTATGGTCAAGTCCTCGTATGGTTTGTTAAGATTATTTTTGGGGATTAAAGACTCAGACAATGAACAGGCTTTTACGAAACTGGATCTGGAGCATTTTATAAAAAGTATAAAAACAAATAATACTGAAGAAATTGATCATACCCTCTTTCAAAATGCCTTGTATATTGGCACTGTAAAGGTAAAAGACTTTATGGTCCCCAGAAATGAGATTCAGGGTATTGACATAGAAAGTAGCATAGATGAGTTGAGAGCCAAATTTATTGAGAGCCAGAATTCCAGACTAATTATTTATGACGATTCTATTGATGAAATAAAAGGCTATGTTCATCACCAAAAACTGATGGAAAACCCCAAAGACATTAAAAGTATCCTGTTCAAAATAACAGTTGTTCATGAATTTACTCCTGCCAGAGAGCTTATGAACCGACTAATTAAAGAAAAAATCAACATAGCCTGGGTTGTGGATGAATTTGGTGGTACGGCAGGCATTGTAACGCTTGAAGATATTCTTGAACAGATCTTCGGCGACATATCGGATGAATACGACCCTGAACCACTGTACGAAAAAATTTCCGAGAATGAGTTTTTGGTATCGGGCAGATTATCGATTGATTACCTGAATGAGGAAAATAAGCTGGGGCTACCGGAAAGTGACAATTACAATACTTTATCAGGCTTTTTGGTATCTGAACTGGAGAGTATCCCTGTACAGGGTGCAACTTATAACTGGAATCACCTTGAGTTTAAATTCGAAGCGGTAAGTGATACCAGAATCGAGACTGTACGTATTTTTAAGCTATTTGAATCGGACAGTGAGAGTATTGAGAAGAACTAGAAACAAACCACACATTTGCAGCTATTTTACATTAAGGCAATTTTACTAAAGGATTCCCATACTTTGTCTTCTTTCACATCAAATTCAAAATCATTTTTACCCTGTGGGTTTCTTAATTTAATGGTCTTTCCATCAAAAGAATTCATTGAGTAGCTATGGTTTTTTTGAAGTGCAAAATTATTTTGGGAGAATGCATTTCTACTTGAATCGAATAAAGCTATTTTTGTACTGGCAAGAATCTTAAGAAAATCTAATTTTGAGTAAGATTTCTCAGTAAAGTTATTGTTTATTTCTAAAGTCTCTGAGAATTCATTTTTGTTCATTACAATAAAATTCCTAATCGATTTGCCTGTAAAAACAGATAATGCTTCTGCTCCTGTACTCCCTGCCAAATTATCGTAGCCGCCCATTACTTTTGCGTAAGCTTTCTCCATAATCATAGGCCAAATCTCAGAATAATCAGAGTGTACGTAGTATGGTTTTTTAATGCCATTATCCATTACCTCTACAGGAAAATCGGTATCAACTATAACTTTTTTCTCTATCCTATCTGAAGCTTTTCCATCGATGAGTTCTCTAACATTTAAGGTTACCTCAAATAATTCATTTTCCAAGGGTTTGATATTTTTCTTTATAATTTCGGGGTCAGCTTTAGCAATAGCTGATAAAGCTGAAACTGCATAACAATTACCCAGATTGCCCTGAATCGCGTCTGTTTCTTCAATCCCATGCAGCTTGTCAAATAAAGGCAATGTATCAAAATCAGCGTATACTATTCCATAATCATCGTTTACCTCAGGATCATGGTATTCTATTGGTAATAGCTCGCTCTTTGGGGGAATTAAAGACTGTGGCCCTTCATTTTTTACATTCTTGTAGTCCTTTAGTAGTTGTGATTCAGTATATCGTTCGTCTGTTTTATTTTTCCATTTTTTGACTTGCTCCAATCTTTTTTCAAAACTAACAGTTGTATAGAATTCTGCCACCCACGCGTAATCTTTAACTTTAGAGCTATTATTCAAATAGAATGCCTGCATCTCCTGAACGAATCTAAGAGATTCTTCTACCATTTCCAGATCTTTCTGTTCAACAACTCTACCATTATAGTTCAGACAGGTAACATTTGAAAAATATGATTGAAATTTCAATAACTTTTCATTGTATTTTCTCATTATTTCATCTTCAGGCGATAATACAATTAATTTCCTGGACACCTCAACATTCAAAATCCTAGTGTTAATTGAAAGAATATCAAGGTTAATCTGCTCTATTTTTTCACGTTCATTAAAACTGCAGTTATCATTATTTTCAAGTACCCAATTTCTGTAATCATTGAGCTCTTCTTACCATTTATTCAAATAATCCTTCAATAATTTAAATGTTGCTACTAACTTATCCATTTTTATTTTTGTTTGAAATTCAATTATAAATCCCTTTGTTTAAGGAATTTTTTTGGGCTTATTCTTTCAGCATAAAATCTTTTTTTGTCGACCAAAGGCAAGAGCCATACTATATCGTAATTTGTTGATTGATACATAAGTTGAGTTGTATTATTTGCTGTGCAGGTTGCAACTACATGGTCAAAATAAATACCAAGCGAGACAGGAATCTCAGGCTTTGAAGTTGTTTTAATTTTGTTGTCAATGTCCTCTCCCCTTGTAAAAGGAGGTTTTTTTGCTTGTAAAAGTATAATGCGGTAAATATTATTCTCAATACTTAAACGATCGTCAATCCCTATCCTTAGTTGTTTCAAAGAATTGCTAAGGCACAGCTTCTCCTGATCGCTAATAATGGAGTCTATCCTAAAGAGCTCTCCATTGTGAATACATCTGAAATCTTTGGCTTTTTCCAATTTGATAACCTTTAGATTCTGTCCTTTTGCACTCATTATTAACGAAAACAAAATTATTGTAAGTAAGGTCTTATTCATTAGATTTTGGTATGTTAAGTAGAAATATGAGTTCTGTTTTTCCTTTAATCTTTGGCTTTTTAATTTCTTTGAGTACCCAAAATCCACTAGATTCTGCTTTGCTTGTAAGAATTATGGAAAAGTTTGTTAAACAACCCGGAAAAAGGGAGATCAGTCCAATTACATTATCAGATATCAAATCTACAGCTATTGTGTGCTCCCCTAAATAGATTTTATATAAAGCCGCATATCTGTATAGTTCATTTTTTTGAAATCGGTCATCCCAAACACGTAATAACTCTCCTTCTTTCAGTGTGAATTTTTCTGTATTTTCATCTATATCAATATATTTAAAGTATTTATCAGACATTTGCTGCGCAGCAGCAGAAAATATAATGAATAAATAAAAAATTATTTGTGCGGTATTGTATTTCATTTTTAAATTAGCTGCAAATCATAAACTATTTTTTCTTACCGTTTTTTGTTGGATTCAAATCCACTTCCAATTCATTTTCCCAATCGGCCCTCAAGTTGCTGGGTTTTGATTTAGTGACCGTTTCGGGCTGTATTTTTTGCAGATAGTTACCTGCTGTGTATTTTCCATCGGAATCTTTATCGTGAATAATTTCAACAGTATAACGGTCGGGCTCCAATAATTTAAATTCCTTTGTAAAGCTGCTTTGGCCTCCAAATTTAAAACTGTAAATTTCCGATTCTTTGCCATCCACTAGCTTAACAATATAATTCATAGTGCTATCGGCATTTATAATACTTAGTTTTAGATTTCCAAAGTCCTTATTTTTTAGTACAGTATAAGTTCTTTTCAATGTATCGGTATTGGTTTCGCCCCAAATGTCTTTGAAAGCACCGGGAAGTATTAACAGCTCAGCATTTTGGCTCTTTAAAATCTCTTTGGGCTTAAATTGAAAGCTGCGGAGCTGATTATTTTTTCTTTCAGCAATGACGGATACAATTGTTGATGAATCTTTTAGTATAATTTTGGTAAAATCAATTTCCTCAATGGGGCGGCTATAATCAACAAGCTGCTCATTTACAGGATGCAGGCTAAATTTCTTATCCTCGGGTTTTCCTTTGGTTTTTTGGGCAGATGTGCTCTCGGGCAAACTGTACACCAGAGACTTATTTGGCCAATTGCCTGATTCTGCATCGCTGATATCGATAGTATCGCTAAAATTTAATGAAGGAACAGCTATAATCAGTTCTTTTGCCTTGCTACTTTTCCACCAAGTCAACAAGGTGTCTCGTCCCAATTCACTAAAAGTTTCGATTATCTTGTCCTCGTCTTTTATTTCAATTCTAATACTATCTGTCAATTGCCTGTTGAACTGAATTCTGCATTTATTTTTTGCTGTCAGTTTAGCGCTAAGTACAGCAAGTGGCTCATCTTCTTTGAAAAGCCGTAGTTTAAGTATTCCTTCGGTGCTATCGCTCAGAAATATCTGGTCTTTCAAAAAAGCAATCTGTTCACCACGGTCGTACTTGTAGTTATTATTATTATCGCTTAATGCAAAAACCTTGAAACTGTCCGATTTGATGTTTTCGAATTTGAAAAGCCCCTGTGCATCTGTCTTAGCTATGTAAACGGGTCTCTCTTTGTAAGGGAGTGAATCATCATCCAGGTCGTACAACATTAGCCAAACCTTTTGAACGGGTTCGGCGGTCAGGGCATCAATTATCTGCCCTTCAACTGAGAGAGAATCTAAAACCGGCCCGGTAGAGAATACAAAACGTAGATTTTGTGCAGGGTTATTCTCAGTAAAATCTTTAACCGCCTCGCCGTATTGAATTGAATAGGTAGTATTAGGCAAGAGCTCTTCTTTGAATTTTAATACCACACTTTTATTTTTGATTTTTACCTCGGGTCGGTTCTTTAATGGTGGCGAAATGATTATCTGGTTGATCGGATCGTTTAAAACCACCCATTCGTTAAAAGTGAGTATGATTTCTTTTTCTCTGAAATTTGTCTGAAGATTTGGTGTTGAATAACGCGCAGAGTCTAGCCTCGGAGGAGTGCTGTCCTTTGGACCACCGCTAAGCGGTCGCTGCTCGGCGCAGGAGCTGAGTAGCATTAAAAGAATTAAAAAATATGAATAGCTGTGCACTTCGTTGGGCATTTCGTGCTAAAAATCTGATTTAAAGTGGAACTGAATTTCCGGAAAGTCCTGTCGGGCAGTGTCGAGCATCCAGGGAGTTTCTGCTAAATAGACATCGCGTCCTTCTTTGTCCTTGGCCATGAAATTTGTTTTCTTACGCAGAAATTCGTCTAATTTGACTTTATTGTCGCATGTAATCCAGCAGGCTTTGTAGAGCTGTATAGGCTCGTAGCGGCATTTAGCCCCGTATTCATGCTCGAGACGATGCTGTAAAACTTCGAACTGAAGCTGGCCCACTGTTCCGATAACTTTGCGTCCATTGTGGTTTCGTACAAATAACTGTGCTACGCCCTCGTCCATCAATTGCTCGATTCCCTTGGCCAATTGTTTCGATTTCATAGGATCGGCATTTTCAATATACTGGAACAACTCGGGAGAGAAGCTGGGAATGCCTTTGTAGTGCAGAATTTCACCTTCGGTGAGTGTATCGCCAATTTTAAAATTTCCGGCATCGTACAAACCAACAATATCGCCTGGAAAAGCTTCGTCCACCACCTCTTTCTTCGATGCCATAAAGGTTGTGGGGTTAGAGAATTTCATTTTTTGTGCCTTTCGAATGTGCAGATAGTTCGTATTACGCTGAAAGGTACCAGAACAAATACGCAAAAAAGCGATGCGGTCGCGGTGGCGGGGGTCCATATTGGCATGAATCTTAAACACAAAGCCACTAAATTTTTCTTCATCTGGTTTTACGAGGCGCTCTTCTGTCTCATAGGCGTGTGGCGGCGGCGCAATCTGTACAAAACAGTCCAGCATTTCCTTAACGCCAAAGTTATTTACCGCCGAGCCGAAAAATACTGGAGAAAGCTGTCCCCCTAGATAATATTCGCGGTCAAATTCGGGATAAACGGTTGTAACTGTTTCGAGTCCTGTACGCAATTCTTTGGCATAACGCTCGCCCAAATGTTTTTCAAGATCAGGGTGGTTGGGATCTTCGAATTCTAATACATTGCCATATTTAGTACCTGGCGCAAAAAGATTTAGTTTTTGCCCATAAATATCATACACGCCTTTAAAGTCCGAACCCTCTCCTATTGGCCAGCTGAGTGGACAAACATTGAGTTTGAGCTTAGTCTCTATTTCATCCAAGAGGTCGAAGGCGTCTTTTCCAACACGGTCCATTTTATTGACAAAAACAATAATAGGTGTATCGCGCATACGGCACACCTCGACCAACTTTTCTGTCTGCTCCTCTACCCCTTTGGCTACGTCGATCACTACAATGACCGAGTCGACAGCGGTGAGTGTACGGTAAGTATCCTCTGCAAAGTCTTTGTGACCTGGTGTATCGAGGATATTTACCTGGCAGTCGGCATAGTCGAATCCCATCACCGAGGTTGCTACCGATATACCACGCTGCTTCTCAATTTCCATAAAGTCGGAGGTGGTCGATTTTTTTATTTTATTTGATTTCACAGCACCTGCTACCTGAATAGCACCCCCAAAAAGAAGCAGCTTTTCGGTGAGGGTTGTTTTCCCAGCATCGGGGTGGGCAATGACCGCAAAGGTGCGGCGTTTGGCTATTTCCTGTTTAAGATTTGACATGTTTTGGATTGTGACATTTTAAAACGTCGCAAATTTAAACTTTTTATTGATAATTTAAAGGATTGCAAATTTGCTGCTCAAGGTAAGATATGGCTGTAATGACTTTAGTTTTCTAATAAAATAAAAAGTCAATCCTTTAAAAACCAATCAACCCAGGCATCCATCTGCTGCACTGAATTTGGCCTGAGCAGTATTTCTCTTTTCGAATCGAGCAGAAACATTGTGGGCGTCCCAAATACAAAATACTGATTTGCTACTGGGCTACTCCATTTTTTGTAATCGCAATATGAAAGAAAAGGAAATTTGGAGGCAACGTCTTTAAAAACATCTTTTTTATCATCCAGGGAAATGTAAAGCACTTCAATACCTTTTTGTTTCCATTTAGTGTAAAGACCGGCGATTTTAGGGAGCTCTTCGGTACATTTCTGACACCATCCTGCACCAAAAACAATTAACGTATGCTTGCATTTAAGGTCGGATAGTTTTTTGGGGGCTTTTGCATTTACGCTAACATTCAACAGGTCTCCTTCAAAAAAAATATCTGAGGCTATGTTACCTTTTTTCATTGCACGGTATGTCTCCAATTGCTTGGCAAGGTCATTATCAATCGTGCAGCTTACCTCATTCAATACCTTAAGTGCAAGATATTCAGAGGCCTGAAATAGGCTGTGCCGCTCGAGCAAATCGAAAAGATAATCTGTTATTTCGTTGAACTTTTTCTCGTCTTTGCTCAGTTTTGACATCATTGCATCGATAGAGACTTTCATCTCTGCAAATACAGAATCAAGTGGCTTTCCACAATTTTCGAGCAGCCAGAAATGGCTTTCCACCGCATCGCGCAAAAGTCCGCTTCTATATAAACGACTATCGCTGTAATCGAGGTTGCGAAATGCAGCAATAGTAGCAGAAATCTCTTCCGTTCGGTATTGTGCAATGGTAGAAACATCGCTCACCATTCGTCTTGTAGGCAGATACCAGGCTACATAAGTTTTGGGATCAAGACTTTTTATAAAATCTTCATCCTCACGCGTTATTCGCTGCATTTCTTGCTCAATAGCCGTTTTAGAATTCCGTTGAATAGAGAAAAGTGTGTCGTAAATGTAGATTTTTTCAAGATATTTCCAGGCACTCAATGCTTGTTCCCTACGTGGGTGCTCACTTGCGTAGCGCGCGAAGGCAATATTTTCACTTCCCTTTGTAGTTTTGAGCGTTTCTGTCAAACCCAGCGCTTCGCCTTTTATTTCGATGTCTTCACCGCTCAGAATCACAAAAAATGGTTTATTTTCGACCGATATCAGATAAGCCAAACCGTAGTCGTTTTTGGAATACCTGAGTATAAAACTTCCATTAACATCGGTACTTGTGCTTGATATCTGATAGGTTTTAAAACCATTAAAGGCTTCAAGGCTGATTTTTTGATTTTGCGATTGCGAAAGCGCGCCAGATATATTTTGGGATTGCAGTAAAATGGCATTATACAAAAACAATAAAACAGGGATTATTTTTTTCATATTTTTTTAAAATTACAATTTATTTATATACAGATTAATAGTAATTAGTTTTACAGATTATGCGTATTTTATTTTATGAATTAGAGAGACTTACTTTAGTTAGTAACAAAACGATGCCAGCGAAATTACAATAATACCATTGCTGCTAGTAAAACTCCAACCCATTCCGGTAATTATGTTCAAGGTTTTGCAGGTTGAACATATCTATAATCTAAAACTCTTGCAAATTTAAGTAAATTTTGGGCAGCATCATCTATTTTTCCAACACCCAGTTTTATTTCAAAAGCACTACATTCACCAATATATTTCTGAACAATAGCAGGAGTGATTTCGGCTGCCTGCATCTCACTTTTGTTGATCAGTAAGAAAAATCCTCCTTTTAATACATTCAACAATTATTCCCAAATCGCTTGCCTCATAGTGCAAATCAAAAAATTTTTCATAAGAACAGATCCGAAATCAAGGTTTTAAAATCTGACATAAAATAAAAAAATAAGGTCCAAAATGGTAAAGCCGAAACTTGTATGCCGTATTATTACATTACAAAAAAAAATAACAAATGAAAATTGGCCTACTTTCTGACACGCATTCACATCTCGACGCTCAAATATTCGAATATTTTGCTGATTGTGACGAAATATGGCATGCAGGAGATATTGGAAGCCATGAGCTAGCCGATAGGCTGGAAACATTCAAGCCACTGCGTGCTGTTTATGGCAATATCGATGACAAAAAAATGCAGCTGCGATTTCCTGAGCACAATCGTTTCACAATTGATGGTCTAAATATTTGGATTACACATATAGGCGGATATCCCGGAAAGTATCCAAAGAAAATCAAAGAAATAATGTTGACGAATCCACCCGATATTTACATCACGGGACATTCTCACATTTTGAAGGTAATGAGAGATCCTCAGTTCGGATTATTGCATATGAATCCAGGTGCCTGTGGTATTGAGGGTTGGCATAAAATGAAAACTATACTGCGTTTTGAGCTTACTGGCGGACAATTGACAAATCTGGAGCTTATAGAACTTGGTCCCAGAGCAAAAATCACTAGTTAACCTGAATCATTTGCAACGCTTTTGCCGTTAAAAAATCATTTTTTTTAAATAAATGGCTAATCTCATTTGAAATTACTATTTTTTTAGCTTATTTGTGCCCTCAATTAACATTCAAACAAAATAATGAGTAGAGTTAAATTTAATTGCGAGTTCAGCTTCAAGGCATCTCCCACCATTGTCTATGAATTTCTCACATCGCCCGACTGCCTTACACGCTGGTTTTGTGACGATTGCGCCATGACAGAAGATTCCTTTACTTTCTCATGGGAGGGCAGTGAAGAATTGGCTTACATCCTTGAAGACATAGAGGAAGAATACCTGAGTCTGCAATGGGAAGATTATCCGACTGAATATCTCGAATTTAAAATTAGTAAGGGTGAAATTACCGGGCAAACAGTGCTAGAGATTACTGCCTTTTGCGATGATTATGAGGTAAAACAGGAAAAAGCTTTTTGGCAGGCGCAAATGAACAATATGAAACATGCCATGGGTTTGTAAAACATTCAATCTTATTGGAACTTTAATTGTTGAATTTTACTTTATAGAGTGATAATTATTTAAACTTGAATAAAAGTCAAAGAATATTACCCAAATTATTCCATTAACCCCAAAAGCCAATTGTCTATGTTCGGTTTTATCAAGAATGAATTGATTGAAGTTATTGAATGGAAAGAAGAAAGCAATGACGTTGTGATTTGGAAATTTCCAAGCAAAAATTCAAACATTAAATACGGTGCACAACTCACAGTAAGAGAGTCACAAATGGGGCTATTTCTGAATGAGGGGCAGCTTGCCGATGTCTATTTCCCGGGCAGGCATACGCTCACTACCGAAAACATGCCTATTCTAACAACACTTAAATCTTGGAAATACGGCTTTAATTCTCCATTCAAATGTGATGTTTATTTTGTAAGCAACCGTCAGTTTACCAATATGAAATGGGGAACTCCAAACCCAATTTTCATAAAAGACCCTGAGGCAGGACGTATTCAGATTCGCGCTTTTGGTGTATACTTTATCAGAATTAAAGATCCAAAACTTTTTTACAGAGAATACTCAGGTACAAAAGACGTATTATATATTTCCGAATTAGAAGATACCTTACGTTCGCTCATAGCGCCTAAGTTTGCCGAGGCATTGGCTCAAAGCGGTGTTTCTGCATTTGACATTTATGCCAATTATTCTTCTTTGGGTGATAAAATTGGCCCAATGCTCCAAAAAGACCTCGATCCATTTGGCATTGAACTCACAAAATTCCAGATTTCTTCCGTATCGCTTCCGCCTGAAGTTGAAGCACATCTGAACGAACTGAGCAAGGTAAATCTTACCGGACAGGACCAGTTGAATAAAATGGACAAGTTTGCACAGATGGAAGCGATGAAAGAATCGGCCAAACATGGTATGAATCCACAAAACTTCCAAAATAATATGCAACAGAATATGATGCAACAAATGATGATGAATCAAATGATGCAGCAGATGATGAATAATCAGATGGGTGGAAATAATCAGATGAACCAAAACAATCAGAATAATCAAGGTGGTGGTGAAGATGATATCATGGCCAAACTTGCCAAACTGAATAAACTGAAAGAGGCAGGGCTCATTACACAGGAAGAATACGATAAGAAAAAAGCCGAGTTGTTGGCTCAATTATAAAAAAAAAATCCGGTCATTGGCCGGATTTTTTATTTTATAACTACTGTAGCTATATATTTATGTAAAGTTCTGTTATCAATCAGGTAATATAAACTGATAACCAACCCCCCTAACCGAATGTATAAAAACGGGATTTCTGGGGTCATCCTCAAAATACTTTCTAAAATTTAGAATAAAATTATCGATGGTCCTTGTGCTTGGATAAACATCATATCCCCAAACTGACTGCAATATCTGTTGTCTTGACACAACTTCGCCTTTGCGTTCTATCAATAGTTTCAGCAGCATAGCCTCTTTTTTGGTAAGTTTCACATTGCCAGTTTTACAACGTGCATCGAGGGTTCTGAAATTTACATAATTAGCACCAAAACTAAACTCTTCGATGGAAGCAGAACTATTTTTACTGCTTCTTTTTAATAAATTTTGAATGCGGAGCAGCAGCTCTTCCAACTGAAAGGGTTTTGAAATATAATCATCAGCACCTTTTTTTAAACCAAAAATTCTGTCTTGTCCACTGTCTTTTGCTGTAATAAAAATGATAGGGATATCTGTATCCTGTAATCTTATCTGTTCACAAAGCTGTAATCCATCAATATCCGGCAGCATAATATCGAGCAAAATCAGGTCGAAATGCTGTTCATTGAAGGTTTTCAACACCTCTCGGCCTCTAGCAAGACCTACCACTTCGTAGCCCTCCAACTCAAGATTGAGTTTTAAAGTTTCCAATATAGATTCCTCGTCCTCAACGAGTAAAATCCTCTTCATTATTTTTCCCTAATTTGGTGTTCTAAAAATTAAACATTTCTTGCTAAACTTTGGGAATATGCTCTATTCAAGAAAAAAAACAATTGTGCTAACGACTCTTGCCCTGCGAATAAATGGTTCACGTGAATCCGAATCGGCAGAAGTTGTTTCTTCTTCAGTCTGATAATCACCGACAATTGAAATTTGTCCCTGTGAAGCGGTTTTTATTTTGCCTAATTTAGCTTTAGAATCATTGGCAAACTGTTCTCCGGAAATACGTGCATTTTTGGTACTCTCGGCAATTAGTTTGGGTTTGATGGTATTGAGATCGGGAAAAGTGTAAAGACTTTCAATATTGGAAGTCAAGTCCTTACTGATAAGATCGAGTTCAATTTTCTCCAACTTATCATCGGTTGTTTTAACATCCTTGCATTTTATCAATATAGTTTGACTGGCAGCATAGCGATCAACCTTGGTTTTAATCTGTTTCCCATCCTGCCATTCAATTTCAAAATACTTTTGCCGATCACTGATATCGATATTTTTTTCGCTGACATCTTTAGTATCGAAACCACTGTTTTTTAAATAATTGATGATGCTACTTTTCTTCGATTCTGCTTTTTTTATTAGCTCTTTTAAATTATCGCCAGAAAATGAAAAAGTAATACTAATTGCCGAAGTAGTTGCTGTCATGTCCATTTCTGCTAATCCTTTTACAGTAACAACCCTGTCTTTATCGCTAAAGGTTTTAAGACCTCTGAAAATGAAAAAACCAAGCACTGAAAGGCCGAGAAATAAAGAAAGTCCTAAGATCAATGACTTTAGTTGAAATTTATTTTCCATAAAATTTTATTTATAAATGTTTATTCGTTGCTAAGCATAACTGTAAATACCGTTCCCTTTTGTTGGTTATCCTTCAGGCTAATTGTACCGCCATGTGCCTCTATTACTTTTTTAACAATGTAAAGGCCTAAGCCGGTTCCTTTAGTTTTTCGGGTATGCTCGTTGCCAATTCTGTAAAACTTTTCAAAAATCTTTTCACGCTCGGCTTTTGGAATTCCTTGGCCAGAGTCTGATATATCAATAAGAATCTGATGCTTTTTTCTGTAAGCGCTTATTGCAATTTTGCCATCCTCTCCTGAATATTTTATTGCATTTTCAATTAGATTTGAAAAAGCTGTTGATAGGGTATTCTTGTCAGCTTTATTGAGAAAAAGATGCTCATCTGCTTTAAAATCTATTTCCCCGGCAAATTTAGGCCTTGCCCAGGTTATTGTTTCGCTTAACAGTTCATTAAGATTAAGTTCTTCAAAAACAAATTCGTAACCTCCTTCTACTCGGGCAGCTAACAATAAATCCTGTACAAGACGATGCAATCTGTCATTTTCTTTGAGACCACTGTTACTTAACTTTTGTAGCTGATCACTTGTAAGCTGTCTTTTTTGGATGGTTTCTAAAACCAATTGGATAGAAGCAAGGGGCGATTTCAATTCATGTGTTATTGACAAAAGGAAGTTTTGCTGCTGTAAGGCCAGGGCCAATTCTTTCTGCCTGATGCGATAAATTCTCCATAGCCCAACCAGAAGTAATGTCATAAAAACAGCACCTTCTCCGATAATCATCCACCGTTGCCGTTTAAAACGTTGTAAAACAGCCTCTTTTTCCTTTGAGATATTGTCTTTGTCTTTTAACTCCGAGCTTTGTGTTAGCGCAAGCCTTTGCAATTGAGCATCTAAAACTTCTTTGTTTTTGGAATTTAGAAGATAAGACCACCAAAAACCGGCAGCCAATATATAGACAACAATAAGCGCAAAGAGAATATTTCCAGATTTTTTCATAGCACAAAGTTCGTTAAAAAACTATTCAAAAAAAGAGGTAGTTTTTGACTACCTCATTTTTTTAGAATTTTTTCAGAACAAGTTTTTGTGTAATTCTGTATTTCTTTCCCTTTGACTTGTAAACTCTATTCGAGTAACAATCCAGTACTATTTTTTGGGTACTATTCTTTTGAGATTTAATATTTGTATTGATGACCGTGTAATTTTTTCCATTATTCACATCCCCTGTCTGGGCAAATCTGGCAGCGCTAACAGTACCATCTTCATTTATTTCAACAGTAATCCAGGCAGTTACTTCCACAACATCAATATCCCATCTGCTGTTGGAACATTCGCAGTTTCTGATGCAAAGACCGCTACCATTTCCTTCTTCACTACCCTCGCCAAAGCCTTTTCCCGGACCTTTTCCCGGACCTGCCGGGCCTGGTCCTAAGCCACCACCTCCCCCTTCTACTTTACTTTTGTCCTCACCTGAGAAATTAGTAAAATCGAAGCCAGGGTCAGTTTTCACCTCAGCATCTTTGCTATTACCTTTATTGATATTAACATCAGATTTCATATCATCATTGGTCTCTATTTCTTTGGATTGACTGGAAGACTGATTTTGACTGCTCTGTTTTTCATTCGACTCAGAACCACCACCGCCGCCACCGCCAGCTTCTTCAATTTCAATATTATCGAAAGCAGCTACCAGTCCTTTAGGCTCTGGAATGGGGTCTAACTTAGAAAAAAAGCGTAAAAAAACACAGAGTACCAAAAGCAATGTAAAGATTGCTGCACCCGTAGCGGCCTTTTTTCTGTCGGCTGGCCTGCTTGCCTCATCCAGAATCGAATCTTTTTGTGGGTTTACTGCGTAACTCATATATGTTCTAATTATTTATTATTTGCAAAAGTTTATAAGATGCGCTACAAATCTTTTTCAATCAAATTAAAATTACTTATTAGTCTCGAACAGTTATGAACAGTAAGTATATCGATTCTAAATTCATCTTTGATTAAATAAACTATCCTGTAGTTTCCTCTAATTAACTGTCTAAGCTCAGGATTATTAAATTCAGGTAAAATTGATCCGCACTTCGGATAATCCTCTAACACATCGGCCGATTCGAATAGTTCTAAGACTGTAATCTCTGCATACCTGACTGAATCTTTAGAAATAAAATTACCGATAGAATCTAAATCAAATATAGCATTATCAGTCCATACTACCTTAACCACTTGATTAGCTTTTTCTTTGTCTCTTCTTTAGAATTAACCTTTCCTGAATTGGAATCGTCAAGCCCCTTTTGAACTTTCTCAATAAAAATTAAATGTTCAATTAATTGATCTATTGTCAGTTTTTCGGGTAGTAGATTAAGTGTATCAATAATCTGGGTTTTTGTAATCATGTGAGTCTACATTTAAAAATTATGTTTTTTATTCCGCAAGTAACTTCATTTCTACATCAAAAGCATTGGCTATTTGAATAATGTCACTTAACTCTTCCATTTTTTTATCCTTTGGTAGAAATAGCCTTAATTCCAAGTTATCTCTTTTAAACTTCCGAATCTTCTCTTTTAGTACAGATGCAAAATTTTCGAAATTAGTTGTATCGTTGTTTATCTTATACTGATTATGGTGCAAAAAAGTTACATTAATTATCGACAATTCTTTAATTTCTTTTTTAGCGGGCAAGAATGCTACAATGATACAGAAAATAAGAAACAGCGCAATAGCAATAATGATGGACCTTTTACTCATTGGCCCACTCCGCTTATTTACATGATTTCTTCTGAACTCAATTTTTTGCATTATTTATCGACATTGGTAGCCAAAATCATTTTAGCTCCATATTCATTGATGACATCTACTACCGATACCAGCGTTTGGGCATCTACTTCCTTGTCTACATCCATAATGACAGTGATTTTATCGGCGGGTCTTCCATCCCTTTTTACAGCCTGACCGAGCAGCCCTCTTAATGAAGGAATATCTACAATCAAATCATTCAATTTGATTACCTTTTTTTTGTCAATTTTTACTGTAATGGGTTTTGCTGTTGAAACCGCCTTGGTCTTACTCGAATTGGGCAGCATGAGGTTAATAGCATTAGGATTCACTACGCTTGAGGTAAGCATAAAGAATATCAGCAGCAGAAAAACTATGTCAGTCAAAGAAGACATGTTAAATTCTGCGATGGCCTTATTAGATTTTTTCAGTCCCATACAATCAGTTATTTAGGCGTATCTGTTGCCAATATTAAACGGGCTTTATGTTTATTGCTCAAAGACATAATCTTCACAATGGTCCCTGTTTTTTCTTCGGCGGCCACATTCAAAACAATGGTTACCTCGTCTTTAATTCCTTTTTTGCTGTTTTCTCCCCGCTCCTGCTCTATTCGAGTTTTCAACTTAGCATCGAGATCTTCGAAACTAAGTTTTTCCGCCTCGAGAAAATATTCACCTTCAGCTGTAACCGATAGCGCAATGTTTTGAGGCGAGGGAGTTTTGCTGTTCGACACAGGCCTTTTCAAATTTTTGACATTTGGGCTTGCTAAGCTTGATGTCAACATGAAAAATATAAGCAATAAAAATACAATATCTGTCAGTGATGACAGATTAAATTCGGCCGAAACTTTATTTCTTTTCTTTAAACCCATTGAAATTAAATTTAATCAATAAACACTAAGCCGGTTCCTGTAAAAGATCCATAAATTCCATGGTGGCTGCCTCCATTTTAAACACTACTCTGTCCAAACTGGCAATCAAAGAATTGTAGCCGATATATGCAACGATACCCACGACCAATCCAAAAGCAGTTGTGATAAGTGCCTGATAAATTCCACCCGCCAGCGCTGCAGTACTTACATCGCCACCTGCCATAGTCATAAATGACAAAATCATTCCGGTAACGGTTCCAAGAAACCCAGTCATTGGCGCAGCACCCGAAATTGTAGCTAAAAGAGAAAGTCTTTTCTCTAGTTTATAAATTTCGAGATTGCCAACATTTTGAACTGCCGAATGAATATCTTCCAAAGGCTTTCCTATACGCTGAAGCCCCTTGGCAACCAAACGCGCTACAGGTGTATCCGTATTTCTGCAAAGATTCAAAGCACTTTCAATGTCGCCGCTTTGTACAAAGGCACGTATCCTTTCCATAAAACTTTCGTCTACCTTACCGGCTCTTTGTATGGTTAGATACCTTTCAATAAGGATATAAATGGCAAAAATACCCATTATCACCATAATCAGCGTAAGAATGATACCAATGGTGCCGCTGCTGACAATCACATCGTAAAGTGAGAAACTGACTTGTTTAGGTGCGGTCGAAGTACTGTCTTGTGCCGGCTGAAACAAAAACAAAGGAAACATAAGCAGTTTATTTAATTGATATAGAATGTAATAAATTATTTTTCAAAATTATATTGTCATTAACAAGGCGAATATATGACTTTTTAAAGGTTTTTCGACATTTTAAAAACTAATTTATAATCATATAAATTCAAAACGAGATAATATTATTTTTATTTCAAAAAACGGAGCTAAAATCCGAAATTCAATTCAGTAAAATAAAAATAATAAATACTTAGTATAAAAAATATATAAAATGCTAATTATTTTTAAAATCATTATTGAATCAAAATAATCTTACTTTTATCCAAACAAAACGAAATAAAAATGCTTGCAACAGTACTACTTCCGATCGCACTCGGCATCATCATGCTTGGACTTGGGTTAAGCCTTAAAGTAGAGGATTTTACCCGCGTATTAAAATTTCCCAAAGCAGTTTTAGTAGGGCTTATTTGTCAAATGCTGATACTGCCCTTTATTTGTTTTGGCATTGCAATAGGTTTTGGCCTGAAGGCTGAACTTGCCGTGGGGCTTATGTTGCTGGCCGCTTCCCCTGGTGGAGCAACAGCAAATTTATTCAGCCATTTATCTAATGGCAATGTTGCATTAAATATTACACTCACTGCTGTCAATTCTGTTTTGGCAATTTTTACTCTGCCGCTTATCGTAAATATTTCATTAGGTTATTTCATGGCAGATAATGACACTATTTTACCCATGCAGTTTAAAAAAATTATTGAGGTTTTTGCGATTGTACTGCTACCCGTAATCATTGGAATGCTTATCAATGCCAAGTTCCCCAATTTCTCTAAAAAATCAGAAAAGCCCTTCAAAATTGCCTCGGCTATTTTTCTAGTAGCCATCATAATACTTGCTGTGCTAAAAGACAGAGATAAAATACTTGAGTATTTCCAACAGGTTGGCCTAGCTGCATTGGTGTTCAATATGGCAAGTATGTCTATAGGTTATTTTATACCTATTTTATTGCAAATTGGTAAAAAGGAAGCAATTGCAATTGGCATGGAGATTGGCATTCATAATGGCACACTTGCGATTTTTATAGCCCTGAATGTATTAGACAATCCTGCTATGTCATTCCCTCCAGCGGTTTACAGCTTAATTATGTTTTTTACCGCCGCAGCATTCGGCTGGTGGGTTAGCAGAAAGAACAACCCTGAACACAATTCCAAAACATAATTCTGATTTTAACATAAATAAATGCTATTTTAAAATTAAAATTAACTTATCTTTGCATTGACAAAATAAATTACGTTTAAAATAGTACCGCTTTGAAAAACAGGACTAAGGCGTTGGAAGCAATCTGTTCCTTGATTGGCAACACTCCATTGTTGGAAATTAATTTTTTGTACAAAAACAAAAAACGTCGGATCTTTGCAAAGGCTGAAAATTTCAATATGACCGGTAGCATCAAAGACCGAATGGCTTATCATATTTTGTCGAGCGCTATTGGAAACGGCTGTTTAGAGCCGGGTATGGAGATTTTTGAAGCTACAAGCGGGAACACTGGCATTTCATTTTCAGCCATTGGCACTGCATTGGGACACAAAGTTACTATTTATATGCCCGATTGGATGAGCGAAGAGCGCAAAAATCTGATTCGATCATTTGGTGCAAATATAAAACTTGTAAGCAAAGAAGAAGGCGGTTTTTTGGGCAGTATAAGCCTAGCCGACCAAGCTGCAGAGGCTTGTAAAGGTTTTCTTCCGCATCAGTTCAGCAATTGCCACAATCCGTATGCACATTACCTTAGTACAGGACCTGAAATTTTTGCTCAATTAACAAAAATCGGAATTGAAGCAGATGCCTTTGTTGCCGGCGTAGGTACAGGTGGTACCGTGATGGGCACAGGTCGTTTTCTAAAAGAACAATATTCAACTATTAAAATACACCCGCTAGAACCGGCCAACTCCCCCACCCTCACAACAGGTTACAAAGTAGGCAAGCATCGCATTCAGGGCATTTCCGATGAGTTTATACCACAGGTCTGCGAACTGAATAAATTAGATGACATTATCTGTGTCGATGATGGGGATGCAATTATAATGGCCCAAAAGCTTACAGCGGAACTTGGACTAGGTGTTGGTATTTCATCGGGGGCAAACTTTTTGGGGGCACTCATCGCCCAAGAAAAGCTGGGTTATGATGCAAATGTTGTTAGCATCTTTTGCGATTCGAATAAAAAATACCTTAGTACCGATTTACTCAAAAAAGAAACAATAAAGGAAGGTTTTTTTAGTTCAGAAATCAGCTTACTGGATTTCAGGGTTCACCAAAGAGCCTTCTCAGGAAATAGTTTTACGGAAGCGTCGATGTATATGTAGCTTTTAGAGCACCTGCAGTTTAGCAAATTTCAACATAATTCTTTTTTCTCCTATTTCGGGGCCAAAAAAGATGATGGCAATTTGGTTATCGGGCGCACCTTCTAGGCTGATTACCTTTCCCTCTCCAAAACGCTCGTGTAGAACCTTTGCTCCGGCTACAATGAATTGAACCGGGCTGGCTTTTATCTGAATCGGACCTGTATTTCCTGTTTGTGTTTTCACAGGCACTCTCGTCAATGAAGCAGCAGGAAGTTTCATACCCCCAACTTTTGCAGTTTGATTCAATGTTTTCAATTCCATGCAATCGGAAGAGATTTCCTCGAGAAAACGACTTGAATTGTTGTACTGCATTTTTCCAAAACGGTATCGGCTCGATGCATAAGTCAGTATCAAATGCTGTTCTGCCCTGGTAATTGCCACATAAAAGAGTCGACGTTCCTCGTCAATGGCTGCCTGCCCTTCCTTCGATTTTAACGCCATTTGAGAGGGGAACAAATTCTCTTCCATTCCTGTGATAAACACAGCCTTGAACTCTAAACCTTTGGCAGCATGTACCGACATGAGTTTTACCCTGTCGTTATCATCATCGTCTTTATCGGCATCGGTAACCAATGCAATATTTTGCAGATAACTACTTAGTTTTTTGTCCTGAATATCGGATTGAAATTCACCAACAGTATCCTCTTCGACAAAGGATTTGATACCATCGAGCAATTCTTGTACATTTTCGATTCTTCCTTGGCCTTCGGGTGTTTTATCTTTGGCAAGATCATCGAGTAAGCCCGACATTTTTGCTGTTTTTCTGGCCATTTCATAGGCATCTTCGCTGTGCAGCCAACGCTGAAGTGTCTCAATGAGCATAACAAATTCCTGTATCGACTTAGCTGCCCTGGAAGAAATACTATTATCGAAACTGACTGCCTTTTTTAAAACTTCCCAAAGTGGAATTGCATTGGTTTCGGCTACTAGCGAGAGTTTTGAAAGGCTGGCATCACCTATTCCCCTAGTTGGATAATTGACAATGCGGCGGAGGGCTTCTTCATCTTTTGGATTGACAATAACCCGTAAATAGCCGATGAGGTCTTTTATTTCTTTTCGTTCGTAAAATGATAAACCACCGTAAATCCGGTAAGCAATCCTTTGCGATTTCATAGCCTCTTCGAAAACCCTCGATTGAGCATTGACCCTGTAAAGAATGGCAAATTCTTCATTTTTCATTCTGTGTCGTAGCTTCAACTCAGCAATCATGGAAGCAACCATACGCGCTTCTTCATTATCGGTAACTGCCCTGATAACTTTAATAGGCTCACCCTGCCCCTTATCTGTAAATATCTTTTTGCGAATCTGTTTCCTGTTGTGGGAAATTACATCATTGGCGGCCTGAACAATGTAACTGGTTGAACGGTAATTCTGCTCCAGTTTAAATACTTGCAGGCTAGGATAATCTTTTTCAAAATCGAGAATATTCTGAATGGTGGCACCTCTGAACGCATAAATACTTTGTGCATCATCACCTACAACACATATATTTTGAGGGCTACCCGGATACTTAACGAGTAGCTGAATGATACCATATTGTAGTGAATTTGTATCCTGAAACTCATCCACCAGAAGGTACTTGAATTTTTTACGATATTTATCTACAACATTTTCTGGATTTTCTTTCAAAAGTCGGTACATCTGATACAACAAATCATCGAAATCCATCGCCCCTGAACGCTGTAACTTTTTCATATACAGATCATAAATCTTGTACACATAGGGCATATTTGCCTGTTTATCATCGAGCAGGCGTTCCGCATCAGCTGCATAATCGAGCGGAGAAACAAGACCATTTTTTGCCTTTGATATCCGGTGATAGATGTCTGAGGCAGCATATACTTTTGTGTCAAAGCCTTGCCCTTTTACAATTTCTGTAATGCAACTTTTTACATCGGAGGGGTCATAAATTGAAAAATCAGAAGGATAGCCAATTTTTGTTGCTTCAGCTCTGAGTACTCTGGCAAAGACTGAGTGAAAAGTTCCTGCCCAGATCTGATTTGCTTTGTCTCCTGCAACCTTAGTTATACGCTCCTTCATTTCTTTGGCCGCCTTGTTTGTGAAGGTCAATGCCAAAATTTCCCATGGCGCAATGCCGGAATTGGCTAAATGTGCGATGCGGTATGTGAGCACCCTGGTTTTTCCGGAACCAGGTCCTGCAATAACAAGCACAGGACCGTTAATTTTTGTAACCGCATTATATTGAACGGGATTTAAACCCTTTAAATAATCATCATTCATATTTATACAGATTTAGCAAAAACTATCTTGCCATTACTTTGTTAATTTTCTAATTGTGATTCTGACGATGTAAATTTACAATCTATTCATTAGAATTGCCATTAAAAAGAAACATAGCGTTTAAAAAAATACACATTTTGAACAGTCACAGCCAAGCAATGCCCTTTATGCGATTTTGGGAACATTTAAAAAATTTATTCACAAGCAAAAAGACCGAAAATTTTTCAAGCGGAGTTCAAAAGAATTCTGCTAATCGCCTACTTCGACATGAAGTTATCGAACGCAGCCCCTCAGAATTAAAATATTATGAAAACTGGTCGGCCTCCTTTGCAAAAACAGACAGTCTGGGTTGGCTTTACAGGGAGTATAGTGAATACAGACTCAGTGGATGCTGCGATCCCGCGCTTATTTTCCTAATGATTCCCTCTGTGAATGGTTTCGCAATCAAATTTGACGAAACGAGATGGGAGAATCGTGAATTCAGTGCACTTTTCGATTATTTCAAAAACATTTTATCCAGCAACGAAAATTACTGGATACAGGTATCTGATATCAAAACTATAGCTTCAGGAAAAATTACAGAAATAACTGAAAGACATTATCTTAAACCACCCCCACAATTCGATTTGAACCACGGAGAAAAGAAAAACCAAAAATTTGGCAATCTAATGATCACGCTCAACACAATTAATGGTAAAGCTGATACGTTAAAATTGAGTGCTACCCACTACAATGATCATCTTTTCGAAAAAGCCTATCATTTCGACCTTTTGATGGAGCTGATTTGCCAAAAATAATTATGTTATGAAAAAAGTATTTCTGCTACTTACCGTAATCTTTTTTTCCGCTTGTAACAATTATAAAATCGAGGATTTGTACGGAACCTGGGTCTTCGACAATATAGAACTTACATTCAATAAAGACAAGACCATGGAGCGTCGTATAGGCGCCGAGGAAATAAAAGGAAGATACAATACCTTTGGGAATTCTTTAGAACTTATTGGCCCCGACAATAAAGTAATTGGTTCGGTTGCCATCAAATCGCTCATAAACGATACCCTGATCCTCGACCTGATTCAATTTAAATCAACCCCGATCACCTTTACGAGAAAAAAGACTGAATAGTTTTATGCGCTTGCACCACCCTCGAAAAGTCCAAACTGGTCGAGATGATATTGGGTGTGAATACCATGAAAATAAGTCCACTCCTCAAAATTCAGCAAGCCGAAAGCTGGGTGCATATGCTTAGCATCTGGATCCGCCACGAAATGGGCAAAGAAACTATCCAGGTTTTTTAAGAGTTTTTCCTTTGCTTCGTCGAGTGAGCCAAAACGAAGCGGAAGTGGCTCCTCAGGCAGTATTGGCGCTTTGGTGTTGCGCTTCAGGCGGTTCTGCTCTTTAATGATGAAATTATAGTTTTTTGCAAGCTTTTCCTCTTCATACATTGCTGGTGCTTCAAATCTTCCATTTGAAATCATAATAACCCCGCTCAAATGCTCAACCATATGCTGAGCCGACATCCGTCCCCATTTGGGTTCAGCTGTTGCATGTAATCCTTCAAGTAATTGAGGAAGTTCTTTTTGGAGGAAGTTTGTATGATTCATAATTCTATGCCTATTTGTAATTTTACGCTTGTTTCGATTTTTTTGCTGATATTTTTATTGGTTTCAAAAAAAATCGACCGCTTCGCGGCAATTATAAATTGTTAAATAGCTAAATAGCTACAAAGCCCGAACCGCACGCACATAGAGTGCCCTGCTCTTATTGCTGGTGACGTTGGCAGACCCATCGTCGAAGCTGAAGAACCACGCGCTGTAGCCGCCGTACTCCGTACTACTCCAATAGTGGGACTCTTTAAAGTTACCATTGCCTTTTTTATGTAAATCTTTATACATCAACTCAAGTTCAGACCTTGTAGGTAATCTCCATCCATTGCCAAGCTCACCGCAAGCGCTTTTCGCCTGGAACCAGTCCAATATTTTTTCAAAATCATTTTCGGCAACCCGGAGTCGCTCACCGGTAATTGGGCTTGTAATCTCTAACATTTTTATTATTTTAAAACAATAAAACGAAAATATTTTTATGAATTATTCATTCAATAAATTTAGTTATTACTTCGGTTTATCCTCTTTTGGCACCACTACTGTAGTCATACCTTTAGGCAACATACTGGTATCATCCCAAAGTTTTGCAACCCAATATCTTAGTACAGCCTGACGTTTTTCTTCAGCATCGAGAAAGCCATAGTTTCCTGCGGTTTTGGCTTCGAGTCGATAGTTCGACTCCGTTCCGGTCCAGCGGAAACTTATTTTTCTCCAAAAGAAGCCATAACTGGCTTTCACATGGCGTATAGAACCTTTGCCATAGGTTGAAAGTGCAATAGCATGGCTCAAAGCATATTTTCCACGGCCGGTTCGTCCGCCCGCATGTGCCATGATTTCGAAAGCCTGCACACCATCAAGGTCTGTGATTATTGGATGCCAACGACCATCGGCAGGTATTTCGCCAACTGCAAAAGTACCCACACGGCCTGCCATACCAGCCATACCGTTTACCTCCAGTTTGAAGTTAGGCATAGTAGTACCAATACCAACATTTCCACCTTTTTTGAGAAAAAGCATGCTGTTATTTTCATCATCGTTGAAACTGAGGCCTTGACTATGCGGGCTAGGATTCATTGAGACGGAAAAGGCCGCTTTTGGATCGCGGATACTGTCGTAAAAACTCATAAGACGGTTGTTAGGCCCTTGCGGAGCCAACATAAATCCATCGGTATTGCTTTGCGAAAATCCGTCATCCACTTTATTTACAGAGGAATCGATCAGATCGGCAAAGTTCACTTCTGAAGGGACCATACCTCTTTTGAAAAGGTTTTTGAGGGTAATGCGCGTCAGTAAAGCCATATTTTTGGGTAGGTTTTTAGCGTTGTTCAGTTTCAAAATTACAAAAGCAATCGGAAATTTTACTAATTTCCGATTGCTTTTGTTTATGAATTTTTAAAATTTCTATTCAAATTCCTTTTCTTCTGTCATTACAAAGTCACCGTCGAGCAACATGGAGTCGATACCCGCCTTTTCTGGCGACTGGAAGCTGAGATCATCGATCAGGAAAATAGGATTGTTCGCAAATGGAATCAATACAGACCAGGGTTTTGTGGCTCTGATAACAGGAGAAGAGGAAGCATCGATAGCCGTATCACCCACATCGAAACCTTTTTCGGTAGGAAAGACCTGAACGGCAGAGAACTTGGTTACAAAATCGACATAATCGCGCTTTTCGATATAACTAAGTATAACATCTTTGGCAATTTGTCCGCCAAGTTCCAATTCCCGATCAGCACCATACATCCAAGGACACATAAAGGACATAATGTCTTGATTCAGTTTTTTGAGGAAGGTACCATTGTTTTTACCATCTTCGAACTGAACACCGGCGCTGATTTTCACACGTTCATAAATCGGATTACGTACTTCTATGGTTACAAAAGGTGAAGACAAAGGTCTAAGATAGTGTTTAATAGCTTCGAGCGTAGTATTATTTACCATTGGCAATCGATTGTTTTCACCATTGAAACGGGGAACTACCACAATTACCACCGATCCTTTTGTAATAAATTTCTCATTACCGACATAGGTAACACATTTTACCTGAAATAAATCGGGAAATTTTTCGAGTACCAACCTTTCAAAATCCCAGGCTGCAACTGCTCTGCCCTTGTGACGAAGCCGCTCACTTGCGCGGGTATAAAACTCTTTTTTAACCTCTCCCGGACGACCGCCCAATGATCTGAATGGCTGATTGACCTCGCGAATCTGTGGAATTCCGGTTACAAGCGCTTTTATACTTCCCCCTACCAGTGGCTTTTGCAGATGCACAAAACCATTTCCATTGTCGACCCAGGTTGCCGAAACTGCCTGAGTTGCCAGATGTAAAACCTTTGGCATTCTCGCTGCATCACCCTTGATTGCTGCCCTTAACCAATACTGACCCTTGGGAAGAATATTGTTATTGGCACTCGGATCTCGTGGGATATCGAAAGTAATTATACCTGAATTATTAAAAGCATAAGTTGTATCCGACAAAATCTGTGTTTGAGAAAACTCTTTCCACTCGTCGTTGACCATGTAGCTCCAAACCACCTCGGCCTGTTTCGAATCGGAACTTTTGCCTTTGAGCATGGAGAAATAGTCTAAATTTTCTTTTAGCTCAAAATAAACAGAAAGCTGCGAAGGGGGATTAAAATCAGTTATCCCAAGACAGAGATAAGCATCCTCATCGTAAGCCGGTATCAATGAACGGTTGATTGGTTTTCCTTTCTCGTAGGTTTTAATGACACCAAAAGGATGTATATGAAAAAGTTCTTCAGCAGCGGCATCTCCACGGTTAATAGTACCTATCGAAATAACATTAATCAATGTTGTGGCCGAATAGTCGAGGCTTACTGAACGAACTACCGGAGTCCATGGCTGTTTTGGCAAAGGAAGTTCGGGCCCCTTACGTTTCGGATTGGCATTGTAGGCGATTATCTTGGAATAAATATTCGGATAATCATCATGGCCAAATGCAACCGAAGGAGCTGTAAGCTCTACCTTGAAATAACCACTCCTGATTTCGCTATTGAAAACAGTGGGCAGCTTAAGTCCATAATCGGGCTTAATATTCATTGCTTTTATGTCGAATTCACTAAAAACAGTTTCGTCATTAAGCTTGAATTTATCGGCTGGATCATCTTCAAAAAGACGATATTCCCTGAGATTATTTTCAGGTGCTGGATAAAACTCACCGTCAGAAAGTGCCGAAATTCTAACTTTATAACTGTCGTTTGCGATACTGAGACCATATTCACGATAGTAGCCTCTCAAACCTTTTTTGTTATCGGGTAAATTGTGCCATTCAAGGTTTAAAGACAATTCTGTTAGTTCCTTTTTGAACAGTTCCGATTTTCCGATAAGCAGATAAGAACCCGGTTTAGGCACGGCACCAAAAGGCTGAAAAGGAATACTCGACTCCAAAATTCCGTATTCATTGAAAAGCATGAGTCTTTTAATGCCTTGTACAGTTACTTCGATATTAATTTTCTGAAGCATCAACTCCTTCAAAAAGGAATATGAGAAAACAACATCGGTATTCTGATGCACAATTTTCACAACAGGAAGCTTAGTATTGAAACCAGCTCCGTGCAAATCAGGATTATAAGCAATAATCTCAGGTGCCGATGATGGAAGCGTAGCTACAATAGTAATTTCGGCTTTAGCCCAATCATGCGGAGGTAATACTTCGCAGGTATGCGATTTCACCCAGGAATCGGCAGCTGTGAAATAAATATTCAGGCTGTTTTTGAAAACTTTAGAGAAAGCATCCTCTCTAGAGATATTTTGATTTTTACTAATGTCCTTAATTAGAAGGTTAAGTGTGTACATCGAAGCTTTTTCAAATTCAAACTTCATTGTAACAACTCTGTGTCCCTCTTCCATTTCGAGAATGGGTGCGGCTAGAGCCCAACCAATTTCGGCATAAGACATCTGCCTTTCCGCCTCGGGTTTTTCGAGTAATTCTTCCCCAAAGCTTGGCCATTCTTCTTCATTGTTGATAAAACGTTCCCCCAATCCGTTGCGGGAATTTGCAATTGGCGCAGCATAGAGATTTGTAATAAGTCGGTATGAACTGCCAATCCCTATTTTGGGATTCTTACTAACAAAAAGGGTTTTTACTGAGCTGATCTGTGCCCTGTTGAGTTCAATTCCATAATCGGTCGAATATTGAATAGGCTGTCCATCGCTGCCAATTCCGGCGTAGAGCAATGTTTTTTCGGGCAGGTAATGACTGTCAATATGCGTTCCAATTTTGAAATAAAGATTTACACTATCGGGTACAAAAGTTCTTTCTTTCAAACGAAGCACTTCGTAATAATAAAAATCGAGATGTTTGCCTGTAATTGTATTTAACTGATCCTGATTGTGGCGGTACAATTGTACAAATGCAATAAATAATGCCACGTCGGGTCGGTGATCATCTTTCTCTGTGAGTGATTTCTGTAAGAATTTGGGGGCAATTTGTACTATGAATGAAATGACACTGTAAAAGGTCCGAAACTGAATTCTGATCTTTTTTGTAAAGTCATTTATTTTTGTAAAATTATCAACAACTGCCTTTTGTACTTTCGATTGGTTTAAGAGTTCTATACGCGGAAACCATATTTTGTGAAATCGACTCTCTATTTCAGATCTCGAGTAGTAACCGTTTTTATGAAATTCAAGGTCATGATCATAAGCCAGCAAATCACTTAAATTCAGAGAAAGTTGCTGCTTAATTGCATTTTCCAATTCATTTTCCAGTTCATCAGTATCCCCCGGATTCAGACGGTTCATTTGCAGCGAATGCAGATACCAATCATTTACCATTGTTGCCATCTGAAGCACCTGGGTGTAGAGTTTTTTAAGGGCATCCAGCCTTTCCTCGGCTCGGGGCGTATTTTCCAATTCACCAATAAAACTACTGTGCTCCCGCTCTATCCTTTTAAGATCGGTCGAAATTATTGAAGCGATAAAAACACTCAAATCGTTTCTAAAAAATCGAGTCCAGTCGCCATCGGGCGAATTATTCATGTCGAAATAACGAATAAGTTCGGCATATTTCGATGCAAATGACAAAAAATCACTTACGCTTCTTTCGTCAATTTTGACAAATTCGGGCAAAAGTGCCTTAAGCATTCTATCGCCCTGGTTGGCTCCATTCCAATGTATAGTTCCAATGTTTTCTTGTCGAATCATAGGTTTTTGTGGGAATTTTTTCCTTAGATAAAATTTTACAGATCGGTTCCTTCGGCAAGGTAAAACGGATAAACCATATTTTTACGCGAGTTTACACCTTTTACTTCGTAGGTAATACTCACGTTAATCATACCAGCCATTTGTCCCTTGTCTTCAACACTTACACCAATAAGTCGAACACGAGGCTCGAAATAAAGGATTGCAGTAGCTATCAAATCTTCAATAATCACCTTGGTGGAATTATTGATATTTTGAAAAACCTGACTCTGTAGATCGCAGCCATATTCGGGATTCATAATCCTTTCTCCGGGAAGCGTCGAAAGCAAAATATAGAGTGATTCTGCAATATCATCATCGTCATTCGACATTTGAATACCTTGATCACTGTCGAGAAATCGGGGAGGAAAACTCCAACCTGTACCTAAAAATGATTTTTTATTTTCTTCTGCCATAGTATTTATTAGGGCTGATTTTGATTTATCCAATTAAAACTGTTGGTGCACCCGGGCCAACGATTGCTCCACCGTGCGCACAGCTATCCCCTACCCTCGCTGCCATCATATTGCATATAAGTACTGTAGGCGACCCAATCATAATAGAGTCGGGCGGACCCACACAAATTGCCATATCTCCCATTACAGCTGCAGGTTTGTTCGTAATGAGCACTGTAACAGCAGTCACCGCCATCACAGGACCTCCTACATGCGGGACTGGAGGCACTCCGGGTGTCATCATTGGACAAACATGATTATCGCCCATGAGGGCAGCTGGCATTCCCATATATTTAATTTAAAAATGTGTTATTTGTAAATTTTCTATTTTTTTAGAAATCAGAAATCTGAAGTCTTTCCTCTTTCATTCTTTCCTCTTTCATCCTTTCATCTTTCATCTTTCCTCTAATTTATCTTCACCAATCCCCCTTTTATCTCACACATACCACCACCTTCCAATTTTGCAGAAGCAGAGCCTTTCAATTCTAAGGTAGTACTACCCTCTCCCTTTATGGCCATTCCTTTCAACTGCAGATTGCCGGTTGCTTCAATTTTGGTATCTGCTGTTGATTTTGCCTCGATATTACTGGTAGCTTCCATTTTTATATTGGATTTTGCCTTCATGATAATATCTTTGCCCGAATCAAGCAAAATACCGTCTTTGCTGAGAATAATTTTATTGGAATTTGATTTATCTTCAATTGTTATCATTTTTTCCTTATCATCGATTATCACAGTATTTTTCTCAGGAGTGATAATTTTTATAATACAATCTTTATCATCAAATTCCAAACGCATTTTACCCTTTTGTAATGATATGGCTTTGAACTGATTAGGATCGGCAGGCTCGTGTTTTTCTTCCGTTGTTATTTTGCGTTTACTACTATACATCGAACCCAAAATCACCGGATAGGAAGGGTCGTTGTTAAAAAATCCGACAATTACCTCATCGCCAACTTCAGGATAAAATACAAATCCACAGTCTTCTGTAGCATAGTAGTGTGCCATTCTGGCCCAAACACCGTCACCTACCATTCCATCAATGATCGGAATATTGATTTGAACTCTGAATTCACCGTCAGGGTCTGCTTTGATGGCTTTAACCACACCAGGATGCAGCCCAAAAATTCCGGGGAGCATGCCACCTGCCGGCAAGGAATTTGCGGTTGGATTAGCTTCCATATAAGGCTGAGGATCGAGCCCTAAGGCAACTTCTGTCATCCATTGTCCGCGTTCAATTGTATGTGTAACTTTACTCACATAGCCATCTCCAACAAAATTTTTACCAAGACCAAAGAGTTCTATAGTTTTACCTACCATAGCTTTGCCTGAACCATAAAATTTGATTGTACCTCTCAATCTTGAAAGATGTCCGCGTTGATACAGTGAATCTGCCCAAGATTGTATCACATCTTTGGTAACCTCGGGCGAGGTGATTACTGTATTTTTGGGTTCCACTACTTTACCAATTTTGCCACTATTGAGGGCTCCGTGAGTATTAACAGTAGGTTTTTTTCCATCGGTTTTTTCCAGCGCTTGTTTTGCCTGATCCCAATGCGATGCTTTAATTTCGGTGTACTGATAGGTAGAATCGATATTCAAATCCATCTCTACCAAATCCTTCCCGTAGGATATTATAAGCTCCGACTTTTCACTAACTGTTGGTTTTTTTATGCTGATTTTTCCGTCATTAATAATGGTAACTAATCCGTTAACATCGGCTCGGGCTTGAATAAAATCCCAATTTGTGGAAAAATACTGAATCAGTTTTTTATGCTTTGCAGTAGTTGCTTCAACATCAGCAGTTAATCCGCTATCCTTAACTGCCTCAGAAATAATATCGGAATCCTTTTTTTCGAGATAAACTTTATTTTTTCTGCCAACGGTAAGTTTGAGTGCTTTGTCTTTGCACTTAAGCACCAGAGCTGAACCGCCATAGGAAGAATGACGAATGCCATGCTCTACGATTATTCCTTTAAAAATGGATGTTTCCTTACCGGGACCATGACCTACTTTAATTTCCATTTCTTTGCCTGGTTCGAATTTGGCATCTTCACTTGCTACAAATTTCTGTGTACGAGTATCACCGTCGTGCAACACAACTCGGGCATATGGAATTTTGTTAATTTCCTTTACCACTTCTACACTTACCAGAAAAAAAGTTTTGGCGATTTCGGCACCATCTATCAGTATCAGCACCGAGAGGTAACCGCCGCCCATACCTTTTATTGGAGAATCTGCCATTTGATATTTTGTATTAAAAAATAAATAATCTTAGCGCCCTGTTTTATAGGACAACTCTTCCATTACACGGCGTACAGCCTCGCGTATGATAACTTCCTTGTCGAGTTTACCGATACCTCCACCACCGCCACCGCCGGCAGCAGGTTTGTTGTTTGTGCTGTTACCGCTTACACTTGCACTAATATTGAGTTCTTTTACTGTTATAGGCATAATTAGGTCATTGAAAAATATTGAATACTTCGATAAGCAATTTCGATTTCCTGCGTTAATAAATCTTCAGAAGATGATGACAAAGTGCCGTATGAAACTTTTATGGGATAGGCTTCTTCAAGATTAATGCTTAATAAAATATATGGTTTTCCACGATCTTGCAAATTTGGATGCATCAAATTTATTTGAACAACCATAGGTATAATTTTATAATTCCACAAACTGGCAGCTCCAAGGCTATGATCTATCCATTCATTCCATGTTGTGGGTTCTTTCATACTTTTTAAAGCCTCTCCTTTTTTAGATTTCATTACGATAGGCCTTACTAACCTTTTTAAGGTCAGATTCTGATTTTTCATTTGTTTAGGTAGGGTTATTTGATAATTATTACCTCCTTCCGATTTAGGATCAGTCTCAAAACCAAATTCAAGACCTGATATTTCTATGAATGATTTTTCCCAAGAAAACTTGCCAGGATCATTCATATCGGTTACTTCACTCGATCCACCTCCAAACAATGATGAACTAGGCAGAGCACCGGTTAACCCGTTAAGCAATGCCTGGCCAGGATTGGCTTTCTCTGGTATTTTTATCGGAGCTTCTTTCAATGACTTGTAAAAGGCGACCTCGAAAATAAACGAGGGTATCGGTGAAGTTTTTACATTGTCATCCGCCAAGGCAGCATCCAGCATCCCAGTTAAAACTGATCCAGCCATTCCGCTCATTAAACCTCCAAATCCCATAATTACAATATTTTTAATTTTTTAGAAAGAAATATTCATAGCTCCGGAAATTGCTGCACCTGCTGCACCTGCTGCACCTGCTGCAATACCCAATAGTGTTTCGGTAGTAAAGGTTCTGCCTACAAATTCCATTTCTTCTACAGCAATTTCACTATCCGATTCAGCGTCCAAATTGGCAGGTGTAAATTTAGTAATAAAGCAACCTTCATATCTCCAAATGAATTGTGGTATATGATTATGATCTAATAATGCAATAAGAATCGTCCTTCTTTTGGTATATTGACGGTCTGTGGCAAGTTCCTTAAACCAATTTGCACCGTTGGTGTCATTGGCAAACATACCTTTTTTCAAAGTAACTTTACTATATGTTATCATCCCAGGTACTCTTTCTTTAGCAAGGATGGGTGAATTTCCATCGCGATATTCTATAACGCCAATCTCCGCTTCAAGTCCCTCAACTGATTGAAAGCCTAACTCGGTAGCCCCAACTATTACGTAAAAATAATACTTCGACATTGGCCAGGATGTTCCGCCAAAAAGCATATTTTTCATCGTATCCGCCAAACCACTAATTAGTGAAGTTGCAGCCGACATAGCCCCAGAAACAGCGGCACCACCAGGAGATGTCATGATAGGCTTATTCTGTGTATGAAAAGTTGCATATTTACCTGTTACAGACCAAATACTTCCTTGATCTCCTGCCTTTCCATAAAGTGCATGTGTACTTGAGCCGAGAACAGGATTATCCTTAAGCGCGTTCAATCGTCTTACTGTCGGATTGAGTAAATTATTGAAGGTAAGGGTTTCTCCTTTTGTATTGACAGTACTTGCTGTTCCTCTTATGTTGCTTCCTGCTTTACCGTGCAATGCTCCACTTGGCTTGAAACTGGATACACTACGAAGATCCTCCAGAAGTTTAGTATGATTAGATTTAAATCTGCCATCGGAGAATGTAAAGCCACCCGTACCTGCTATACCGGCTTTGCCAAATAATGCACCTAAGGGTTTATTTAGCTGACGTAAATCTTCAATTTGCTTTGTTCTGTCGGTCTTGAACTTTCCATCGACAGTGGTAAAATTGCCTAAACCACCAACGCCAACAAGGCCGTGTAGGGCGTGAGTCCAAGATTTTTTTACAGGGTCTTCACTCAGGCCTTTTAGTCTAAGTACCGTGGTCGGCAGTAAATTATTGTAAGTTTTACTGACAGCTGTACGTGGATCTGTCTGTGTAAAGGAATCTCTAAGCTGAATACCTACTTTTCCGTGGAGTGCATGTGTCCAGGAATTCTTAACAGCATCTTCATTCAATCCTTTCAACCTCAACATTGTTGTAGGTAAAAGCTCATTGTAAGTTTTGGAAACGCCTGTTCTGTTATCAGTCTGGGTAAAAGAATCTCTATTTTGAATACCTGCCTTACCGTGCAGTGCGTGTGTCCAGGAATTTAATACAGGATTTTCAGCAAGTCCTTTCAAGCGATTAATCGTAGGCATTAGTTTACCATCTAATCGGGCATTAATACCGGCCATACCATGAAGGGCATGGGTTCTTGAATTAAGAACAGGATTATCTGCCAATCCGCTTAGTCTGCTTGTTGTTTGAGGAAGTTTATCATCTTCTCTTGGATTTGCACCAGCCTTACCATGAAGGGCATGCGTCCAAGAGTTTAAGACTGGGTTTTCTGATAACTTATCTAATTTTAATTTTGTATTCTGTAATAATTTGCCCTCCCATGCACTTATACCTGCCTTACCGTGAAGGGCATGGGTTCTTGAATTAAGAACAGGATTATCTGCCAATCCGCTTAGTCTGCTTGTTGTTTGAGGAAGTTTATCATCTTCTCTCGGATTTGTACCTGCCTTACCATGCAGTGCATGTGTCCAGGAATTTAATACAGGATTTTCAGCAAGTCCTTTAAGTTTTTTAATTGATAATGGTAGATAGTTAGCTTTGCCCTGGTATTCTTCTCTTGCCGAAGCACCCGCTTTACCATGCAGCGCCCCTCTTCTCAAATCCCCACTCATATTTTGAAGTACCTGCTTAAATCTTTCTGGATCTCCCCAGGAAAGAACCGGCTGCTGAGTACCAACCATTGGCTGAACAGCATTTTTTACATAAGCAGATAAAAAGTCAGTTACCGTTGGTGTTACTGCGTTTTTTGAATAAGTCGACAAATAGTCATTAACTGTTGGTACAACTGCTTGCGGATTGTGCGTAGCGCCAGTAGTTTTGGGTATTACAGCATTTTTCTGATAAGTCGACAACAGGTTGTTTGTATAAACTGGGTGAGCAGTCATTCCTTTATGGGGCACCTGGGCTGATTTAGAAACTTTTCTGATAATTACCTGTTTACGGTTCTCGTCGTATCCGTAAACATAAACATCTCCATCAGCAGGAGAAAGTATGCCTGCAACCATGGCAGGATTAGAATCGGTTGTGCTGGCACTTGTGCTGTTATTGGCCAATGGCATATTTGGGGTAGGTTTTTAGGAGTTCAATTACAAAGGTCTCAAAAGTTAAGCGTATGAAGCAGCAATTTAGGATTAATTTTTTGATTTTAACAAAAAAAACCCGACAAGTTTTTCACTTATCGGGTTAAATATTAAAAAGCGATTAAGCTTGCTTCGATTATACAGTCATTGACCAAGACTCGCAGCAGAACTCAAGCTCTTCGATAGCTGGTTCAGAATCGGCTTCAGCATCGAATCCTGTTGGCGTAAACTTAGTTACGAAGGCATTTTCCAATGTCCAAGTAAACACAACTGTGTTAGACTCGTCCATCAAAGAAATGATAACTGTACGACGGTTGGTGTGCTGGTGATCGAGCGCCAACTCTTTGTACCATTCGTACATATTTGCATCTCCAGTGAACATACCTTTCTTGAGGGTAATGTTGCTGTAAGACATCAAACCTGGGCGTTTAGTCTTGAAAAAGTTAGGTGAGTTACCTGCACGGTATTCCATAACAGAGATCTCAGATTCGAGACCTTCACAACCTTGAAAACCGATTGTGTTTGGAATGTTGTCAATCTCTACAGTGAAGTAGAACTTTGGCAATGGCCATTCTGTTGTTGCAGACATGATATTATAAGTTTAAATAGATTTTTAAAATAAATTATTGATAATTAAGCGGTGAGCATCATATCTCATCCAATAAAAAGCTTTAGGCAGCAAGCTTATGCTTATTCGCCACCTGGCATTTTCTGTTGGAATGTGATTACGATAAACTCAGCAGGGCGAGAGATAGCCACTCTTACGATTACTTTCATGTAACCATCGAGGATATCTTGTGGAGTCATAGTGGTTCCTAAACCAACTTCAACCTGATAAGCTTGGTCTTCAGTAGCACCTACTAAAGCTCCAGCCTGCCATTGTGAACGGAGGAATGAAGAAATCATAGATTTAACGGCTAGCCAAGTATTGGCGTCATTTGGACGGAATACAAATGGTTCGCAGGCAAATTTTACTGACTGCTCAAGCATAATCATTGTACGACGTACGTTGATGTATCTCCAGTCTTGGCTGTTACCATCGAGGGTACGAGCACCCCAAACCAAAGTACCTTTACCAACGAAAGGACGGATAGCATTTACTGCCTTACCGGTCAAAGGAAGGTTAAGATCTTCTTGCTCAGCGGCAGAAATATTTACAGTTGGACCTGTAATTGAAGAAACGCTTACGTTAGCCGGAGCTTTGAATACACCTACAGTACTGTCAACCAAAGAGTAGATACCAGCGATGGCACCAGACGGAGGAAGCACATTCAAAGATTCGCGCATTTGACCGAGGATATCGTTGAATACCGGGCTAACTGCTTTCAATACATTGCTAACTGCAGTTACATCAGAGTTAGCGCTTGCAATTTTTTCGATTTCAGTTTTGATAAGATCGCCTTTTTCGGCTTTAACCAAACCTGCACCAACATTATCATCAACTTCTTTAGAAAGTACTTCGATGAGACCGTCAGCATTGCTAACATTTGTGTAATCGAATTCATCGGGCTGAACAACAGTTGTTTTCAACCATGGGTAGTAAGCAGCACCGAAATCGAGGAAGTTGTTACCATAAGCTTCGCGGGCCTTAGTTACAACATCGTCATCTAGCAAAGTTCTTGCCTGATTGCCACCCCATACGTCGAGGATAGTGAAACGGCTGCGTGTGTCGGCACCGCAATGTTTCAACATAGCCTGTTGTACGCTTGAACAGTCACCTTCTTCAAGAAGTACTGCATCAGGAATAACGAGCATAGTTGGTTCCTGCTCTTTCAAAAGTGCAGTGATACCACCACCATTTTCAGCACCAATCAGTGATTTGGCACTAACTTCATCGTTGTAGCCACCTACAGAAACGATGTAACAAGTACCACCACCGTTAGCAAAGAAAAGCTGAATGCTACGGAAGAGATTGTAAGCTGAACCCGGATCGATAGATACGGTGTAGTTGTCACCGTCAGCTTCAACAGTGAACATAGTTTTTGGAGCTCCGCCAAAGAAAGACAGGTACTCAACCAATGAAGTAATTCTCATTGGAGTGTTGATGAGGCTGCGTTTTCCGGCCTGAGCTTTTTGCGTGTAGCCTACAAAGGCGGGGATGGCTGTCCCTACCGCTACTACGGAGTTTGAGAAGGCGCTTTTTTCTTCTATGTAAACGCCCGGTGTTGCATACTGTTTTGCCATGATTTAATTGTTTTGTAAAAATTTAATTGTTTTGAAATTTATTAAAAAGTGCTTTGTTTCCTGAACTTTGAACAAGTTATTAAGCTGCATCCAAATTTCGATATTCAAAACCCTGTCTAACAGTCACAAATATACCATTATTTCTGAAAAAAAATCTTTTTTGGAATTATTTTCAACTTTTAATGATGATTTTGCTGAAGGGTTGGGTAAATCTGTCACCCATTCTACTCCGCTTTTACCTCTCAAAGTCCTGATTTTGAACTTCTGCTCCTGAATTTCTCTGAATGTAACGGGTGTTGACGTACTGAAAACAACTGCTTTATTTCCGTTCTCAAGTACGACGTTTTGAGCATCTGTAAATTTTTGTTCTTTGTCAGTTTTACTATTGTCATAGATTTCATGCTCAGAATGCTGGGGATTATTTACATTGGTTTCGCATACTATGTATTTCCACTTTACAGCTCTTGCCTTGAAGTGTATCTTGTATTCCTTTCTCTGTACCGGAAGTTCGTTTTCGAAAAGTGAAAATGGCGACTTGTCTTTGGGGTCGATGTAAATATCAACAACACCAAAAATATTCTTGGAGCTATCGGGAGCTACATAAAATGAAAATTCTTCCAGACCATCCAAAAGTAAAGTGTATTTGCCTGCGGGTTCCTGCGAAAGGTTAAGCGAGCAAACAGAGGTCATACCTTTATATTGTCGTTCAAAAACGATTTCGCCCAACTCATTTGCTACCTCAACCAAAAGATTCTCCTGTGCTTCTTCGAGTCTGTAATCCAAGACTGACCCTGCAATAGGCAGACGGTCGGCTACAGATACAAACTGATCGCTCGATAAGTTGGCATGTTCATCTTCAATTTTATCGTTCGCGCGGTTTGTAAAATGATAGATATGGTTACCGAACTCAAAGGGGATTGCCGTATAATTAAGAAAATTAGTATCATTAACTTTAACCCAGAATGTCAACTTGAGGGGTTCTTTTAAATCGCCAATAGCCGAATGGTTTGATACCGATTTGCCATAACCTACAACTAAACCGCTCCCTTCCTGCGCCGATTTCAGGTGGTACTGCTTCATCCTTATTTTTGTCATATTGTCGGGTATAATCTCAATATTTTTTAAAGCCCCTTCAATAAAATAATTATGCAAAAAGTTAACCTTCAAAAGCAGCGAATACTTGGTTTGTATGTTAAGCTCGATAAGGTGCTGAATAGGATTTTTCTTTGCCATTATAATAATGTGTATTTTTTGTTAGGTTGACTTTATAGATGATATTTCGGCAGAAGGCAAAACATGTTCAATCTGCAATGTTTTGACTCTGTATAGCACTGAGGGAAGATATTTGGCCCCTAATCCACTCCAAACATTGCTCTGATCTCTGAATTCAGGCGATACCATTTCTGCAGATAGTCTTTCAATGAAACCATTCAAAGCCGGAGTGTTTTGTGTCGTGAAAATTCCTTGTCGACTTTGAAAAAAAGCTATAACAGAACTGATAAATTTTAAACCTTCTACATAATTTTCACTGGTAAAATATGCCGAAAACAATAGATAAATATTGATTTCAACAGGTGGGTTAACCCTGGTAAAACCTCCGCTCGAGGTTGGTTTATAGGTAGCAGAATTACCTTTGTTACGTTCAGACTCTATGCTTACAAGGGTTACGATTATTTTATCGACCTCCTGTATCGCAATGCTTCCATCGGCATTTACAAGGTGCGACATCACTGCCTTTTCTTCTGTGAGATTATGTTTCGACAACAGAAATCGATTGAGTTCGGCGACTATGGCTGGTACTACTTCGTGGATCATTGGATGCAGTATGAAAGGGTGAAAGGGTGAAAGGGTGAAAGAAAGAAAGAAAGAAGAAAGATTTCTGACTTCTGAATTCTTCTCGTCTGAAAGACGAGACTGACTTCTGACTTAAAATCAATCCTCCGCTGGCACTTCAGGTGGTTTACTCAATGTCTTTATAGCCATTGCGATAAAACGCATAATATAGATGCCTAAAAAGGAAGCAAAATAACCAATGAGGTACATCCAGAAAATATAATTATTTTCCGACTCACTTAGGTTTACTACTTCGCGGGTGTAGCCAAAAAACCATAGAAAAACAACTCCCAATGGCAATGATGCGATGAGTGCAACAATCAGCCAAATAAATTCTCTTGCGATTACTTTTCCCATGTTATCGGGGGTATTTATAAAAGTGTAATGATTTAAGGCAATTTCTCGTGATTCTTATTTACCAAAGAAGTAGCAAGCCATATGAGAATACCACCAAGTATGATTCCAACAAGGAAAGCTGAAATATGATTCTGAAACAAACCTAGCCAGCTACCCAAAACCATGATTAAAACGGTAAAAATGGTAATGTAAAATATCCTGAAGGCACCACTGTAAAACATTACATCGCGCACTCTCCAATCGAGCAATGAAAAAACAAAACCAACAGCCATAAAAACCGTGATAAAAACCAAGGTGGCAAAAATGAGGTTTGCATTCCGTTTCATCTGATAGGCCACTGTGTAATGAATCTTGTTGCTCTTCGATATTTTAAAAGTTTCGAATTTTTCAGTTTCGACATTCCAAACAGTTTTTGCCGCTACGCGCTCTTCGAGGGTTTCCCAAAGTTCGTTGTAACCATGATCGTAACTCAAAGCCCAAACAGCCACTCCGCCCAGTTTCATATCGAAGGCTTTGTCAATTTTTAAGGAAAGGCTTGTAGAGTTGTCGAAAAATATTTCCTGATAAGGCCCAATACTATCCGAAACGGTTGCAATCATTGTATTTCGCCTTTTGTCGTAACGCACTGTAGCCGTTCCGTTGCGAATCAGGTTGCGAATTTGTGCATAGGACAGATAACCCAAAAATTCCTGCGGGCCTCTGGTTTGCCACACTGCTCCATAATAGGGAAGCCCCAATACAAGACTGCTGCTGTGTTTTTTACCAATTGCCCTGGCATAACGCTCTACCGCCCTGCTAATATCATCCGTTACAGTATCAGTTTTAGATAAGATCCCACCTAGTCCGTTGAACACATCGAACTCATAGATCGAGACGGTATCCCATTCTGGTTTAAACAAAAAGAAATTTACCCTGTCCTGTGGTTGGTAGTATTTTGCCAGTTCTACTCTGCATGCTGCTCTGCGCAAAGTCTGACGGATATTGGCGTTATTGAGCAAGGGTTCATAAAGTTGTATTACCCGCAACACATCGCCCAGTTCATACTTATTATACTCAAGGTTTTCGATTCTGGATGCAAGAATAAAGGCATTGAGTGTGTCGAGGAGTTTATTCATATAATCCTCATTCTGCACGAGCTGTATCGACTGAATTGTACCGGGTGAACGTAAAACCGAATCGAGATTAGTAGTTTGGGAATAAGAAAGATAACTTCCCCGAACTGCAGCATCATCGCTAAAAAGCGGAGACAGTGCCCCCTTTCCTACTCCACCTGGTCTTAGATGAAAATTAAAGCCTGAGATGATAAAAATATCGACCCAATTCTGTAAAAATCCCATATCGTAAACCTTCTCCGTATCGTACAAAGGAAGGGTCATCGCAATGGTGAAATTATTATTGTGTTCTCTGAGCTGAAAGGAAAGCTCTTTTACAAATTCAAGAAAATCTTCCTTGTATTCATTGGGTATCTCTTCAAAATTAATTTCTATACCGTCGCCACCTGCAAAATCCAACACAGAAATAAGACTGTCAATTAGGTTTTGCTGAACCTTTCGCGGAGAAGTAAAAAATATCTCAACGTTTTCGGAACGGTGACAACTTAAGGTAAGTAAAACCTTACAAGAGTCTTTTTGGGCCATCGGGATAAGTTCCGAATTCTTAAAATCGAAAATTGCCTGAAAATTTTGATATCCGCCTGTAAATGGATTTAATTCGTAAGCATAATAGGCAACATGGGTCAACAGTTTGAAATTGTAACTCCTAAATGCATCGCCGGCAAAATAAGGATGCCAGCCCCAAACAATTACATTTTGTTCTTCAAGAATTTGTTTACGGTGTCGATGTATACGGCCCGGAGTTTTAAGTAAATCGTCAAACCCGGCCGGAGCCCTGTAACGACCATAACGACCTCTATTGATTTTCTGCTGAGCAGCCTCGGTGGGCATTCCCCAGTATTTTCGGGATAAAGTGTTAAAACGATTTCGGTTTAACTCCTCAACTACCTTGTTTTCAACTTTTATATCTTTTTCTCGAATAATAGAAAGGCGTTCCTTGGTCAATTGTTCCATTGAGTCGCTCATTCTTTGTAGTTCCTCGGGATTTGTTTTTATAATCTTTTTATCCCCAAGACCCTGAGCATAAGCATGGCATGTCAGCAACTGAAAAAGCAGCAGCGCCAAGAAATACTTAAGTTTTATATGTATTTTTAAAAATTTCATCATGTCTCTTTAGGGCGCTTTTGATTTCTGTTTCTGAAGAATAACGATCACGCCATAGGCAAAAAATGCCCCTAAAATTACTCCAACCATCAGCATAAACCTTTTTCCGGAAAATAATCCGAAATAAGAACCAATCAGTAATATCAAAACTGAGAAAAAACCAAGGAAGAGCATTCTGAAAAATCCGCTCTGAAAAAGCCTGCGGCGTGCTTCCGAATTCAACAAAGCCATGCAGAAACCCGCAGCTGCAAAGATTCCCCAATACAGCAGCACAGTGAGTAAAACCGGGCTCCAGCGTCTGGCCTTTTTCGACACAGCAGTTATCTGTTCGAAACCTTGTACTGGCGGAATTTTAATAGTAGTAAATTCATCTTCGATCACAGTCCATACATTGTCGAAACCCTCATCATAACCCAGTGGCCAAATTCCTACTCCGCCAAGTCCATATTCCTGCAAAAAACGAAATTTGTGGCGAAAAGTCTGTACATCGTCGAAAAGTAGTTCAGTTTGTATAATTGATCTGCCATTATTAATTGTATCTAATTTTTGCCATACATAAACATAGTAATTGGAATCAAGCCTTATTAGGCCACTGTCTTTCATTACATAATCGTACTGAATTTTACTGTACGGAACATATTCAAGCAGCTCATGCCCCTTGTCGTCGGTTTTCCAGAGTGTTCCATAATTTGCAAGAGCCAATATGAGTCGATTAGCATGATAGGGCCCAATCGATGCAAGATATCTTTCCACTACAGAGCGCAAATCTTCTTCGCCCGATGCGGGAGAAAAATTGAGCGGAGACACTGGTTTTTTTACAACTCCCGTCGATGATTTTGGGTCTAATTGAAAGTCAAAGCCTTTTATGATAAAGAAATCGATGTCCTTTATCATTTTTCCTAAATTAAAAATATTATTCGGATCGTAGGCAGGAACGCTCATACAGACGGAATAATTGGGATTTACACCTCTCAGGTTAAATGAAAGTTTCTTGACAAATTTGTAAAACTCATCCTGATAGATAGCAGGTACATTTTCAAAATTTATCTCGATTCCATCAGCTTTTGAAGTATCCAAAAGATAGATAAGCCTGTCGATAAGATGCTGACGGGCAGCAGCATTGGATGGCTCTAAAAATACCGTATTATTTTCTTCGCTGTGGCTGGTTATAGACAAGAGTACCTTACAGTCTTTTTTGTGGGCAGTTGGTACAATGCCGTTTGCGGGGTCTTCTCCGCCTAAAAAATCGTTAATAACCAAAGTGTCCAAAGCATCACCAGTATATGGATCGATGTCATATGAATAATAAGCAATTGCCGTAAGTAACTTATAGTTGTATGATTTATAGGAAGATCCGTTGAAATGAGGGTGCCAGCCAAAAATTGTTACAAACTGGTTTTCATTGACCAGCTTGGGGAAACGGTATTGCGAACTGTCAATCTGCCGCATCGAATCGAGCATGCGCTCATACTCGAGCTTGAGTTTCAACTGTTGTGCACTTGGCAACATCCACCATTGTGCGAACAGGTTTACAAAACGGGTTTTATTTTCGGCATCTTCAAGTCTGTTTTTCAGTTCCTGATCCCTGATGAGATCATCCATAGTTGGCTTTGCCTCTTCTCTCCTACGGTTTTGCATAGAGCGACCAGGTAGCTCTTTCAGATCCTGGGTAGTGGTTCTAACTCCATTTTTTAAAGTTGATTGCTGTTTCGATACCTCTTCCCTCAACTCTGAAGTTGCTCTTTTTTCGAGTTTTTTGGTTAATGCCTCTGCTGGTTTGACTGATATCTGTGCTATGACAGAAGCAGACTGCAGCAAAATGAGCAGGAACAAAAGGTATTTATATGTTTTATTAAGTAACATTTCAGGGTCTGTTGTGGGTCTTTGCGGCTATTCTTCAGGAATTTCGTAAAATTCTACAGCTTTTTTGATAAATATTTCCTGTACTCTTTCCCTTTTGATAATCTGGAGATTTTCTTTTTTCTCCAGTTTGTACTTTGCAATCATCAGATATACAGGTGCTTTTGTAGTAGTATTAAAATTTCTAAAACATAATTTGACTTTCTGGTATTTACCCGCTTTGTACACTGGTATAACCCCATAAAAAGCCGGATTGGCATCGCTGAGTGAGAGATTTGGACTTTCGGCATTGGGATCGCAGAATGCAAAGCGAACACTTTTGGCTACTGTAGCACTGCTGGCTGGTAGTTTTTGTGTGAGTCCCATTCCATAGGCAAAAAGTGGTTCGTTTACTCCTTGAAGCGTCCAACTAGGTGGCGGGGAGGCTTTCAGCTTATCGTATTCCCTTTTTGCTGATGCTCCGATTCCAACCCAATACACGGCAAATTGATACTTTTCACCATCTATAAGCAGTTCCGTCAAACAAGAATCGGCATTTGATTTGTAATCGAGTGCTGGCTGCAACTCAAAACTTTTTTCAGAAATATCGGGAAGACTGGTTGTGTCGGCAAAAGCATTTCTGAGTGTATCGACCGTGGTTGTAACGATAATGTCGTCCAAAATAATGGTATCTCTGCTGCTCTTTTTGGGGTATTTCTCAATTTTGATTCGGACATTTTTTTTAAAAATACCTTTGTTCCGGAAAATAAGATTATAGTTTCCATCTTTAGAAACTAAAAAACCGCCACGTTCAATTCTTCTTATTTTTTTTGCCTGCATCTTAAAAGCATTTGCCGGCATCTCAATCGTGAGTCTGCTCAGCTTTTTTCCGCCAACCACCTCAACATTCATGAGTAATTCCTCTCCTGTTTTCAGTTCATATGACTTTACCAGACTCTTAAAAGGCTTAATTTCCTCCATTTTATCGAGAAGGATAACTCTGGCATCCACTGCCTGGGCATTGGCAATAGCAGCATACAAAGCCAAAAAGCCAAAAATCAACATCAGGCTGCGAGTATGTACTTTGGGTAGGTTCATTTCCTGTGTTCAGGGCTCTTGGTTCAGTTATTTTTTCGGGTCTTTGGGTGCTGTTTTTAAGTAAAAACAGGCTTTCGCCAGATCGAATCATCTGAAAAAAATATCAAATTATATTGATTATCAATGAAATAAATCAAAGAAGTACAATAATTTTGACATGTTTGTCATAATGCAGGTCTCAACAGGCACTCCAAAATAAAGCTTTTTTTAAAATAATGCTCAAAAAAGAAAAAGCTTTTAAAATATTTTATCAAAAACTTTACAAAGACGTCACAATCTGATTTATGCAGGGCAGTGTATCAATAAGGAGTTTTATCAGTTTTATTTACCCATTGTCTGAAAAGTTCCAGGGCTTCATTCCGTAAAATTTCATGGAATGGGATACTACGAAATGCTAATTCTTTAGATACCTGCTCATAGATAAAATTATCATCAAATTTAATCGCAGCAGCATCGGCACGGTTACATGCATAATAAACTGCACTTGGTCTTGCCCAGTAAATCGCCCCGAGGCACATGGGACATGGCTCGCAGGATGTATAGAGTTCACAGTCGGCCAATTGAAAATCACTAAGTTTTTTACAGGCATCTCTTATGGCCATTACTTCGGCATGGGCTGTAGGGTCGTTGAGCAAGAGTACCTGATTGTGACCTCTGCCAATAACCTTTCCGTCTTTAACCACAACAGCTCCAAAAGGACCACCCTCATTGGCAATCATGCCTTTACGGCCTTCTTCTATGGCAGTCCTCATAAATTCTATATTCATATTTTTTAGTTTTAAATTGGCTTCAAATATCAAAAAAAATGTAAATTCTATAATGTAAATCATAAAAAAATTACAAGATTTACGTTTGAAAGATAAAACTAAATTTTAAATACAAAAAATCACATTGATGAGAAATCTAATTTTGCTGCTGCTTTTTTATACCTTTATGGTTAACAGCATTATATCCCAGGATTTAATCCCATACAACAACAACGGGAAATGGGGTTATGCTGATAAAAATATGAATGTAATCATACCCTGTACTTACAATTATGCAATGCCATTTTACGAGGACAGAGCGCTTGTTAAAATTGTTTACGATGATTCTTCCTACCTCAGTCGCGAATATTTTATTGACAAAGAGGGTAAAATAATCTTCGGTACCTTTTCGACTTCATCTTTAGATTTTAGTGCTACGCGTTTTCAATATGGAATGACATTGATTGAAAATTACAATGGGGCAGAAAATAGTGTAAGTCTTGTCGACAAGTATGGGAAAGAGTTAAAACGAATTGAGCGCGCTTCGCTCCGGTATGAACTTGGCACAAAAGGCTACAGCAACAGTTTTAATAATCTTGGCTTTTATGTTACAAACTACTATTCAGGCTCTAATCACTGTACATTTGTTTACAAGGACGGCAGTACAAAAAAATTGGATTCCATAAACGTAGAAAAATTTAACGGAAAATATGCTACTGCCTATTATAATCCAAACTCGCTTTTGATAGATAGCAGTGGCAAAAGAATCGTAAAGACCGATAAGTATGATATCATAAGTTATACTGAGGATTTATTGCGTGTTACTAACATAGAACAGCAATATGGATTTTTAAATTTAAAGGGAAATGTTGTAATAAAGCCTGATCTGGACTTCGTTGATGATTTCTCAGAAGGATTGGCTGTATTTGGAATCAAAGATCCAAAAGGCGTTGAAAACCAACTAATATACGGATACATCAACAAAAAAGGCAAGGTAGTGCTGCCTGCAATTTATGATAAGGCTTACAATTTCAGCGATGGCCTTGCCGATGTTGTCATTGGCGATTCTTTATTTTTAATTGATAAAAAGGGTAATAAAATCCTAAGATTCAGATCCAACTATAATTCAGATTATAATTCTTTTGGCGACATGTTCGAATATACACATGGTTTCAAAAACGGCATTGCCATAATTATTCAAAATTATAAATTCGCCTGGATAGACAAAAAAGGAAATTATGTAATTCCTCCACTTTATATTGGCTCTAACCTTGGTAGTCCTGTGAATACTGTGTACGATTTCGACGGAGCTGTCACTTTAATTAACCTGCCTAATCAAACTGAGTGCTATATTGATGAAGAGGGAATTCCCTACTACGAAAAACCATATTCAATTCTCTGTAAAAATGCGCAAAGCAAACAGTTTTCAAGTATGCAGCCCGATAGTATTAAAAACGAGCCTCTTGAAAACTACAACCGTTTAGCTTATGTTAAAAGTTTTACTGACAAATATTTTAAAAGCACTGATCCGGAAACCGCGTTTATTCAGATTGAGGATTCCTATACAAAAGGCTATGTTTCGGCAAAAGATTATTACACAGTATGTTATTCAATCAGAACAAAAAAGGGTACAAAAATCTACCGCGATGAAAAAACTGAAACCGTACTCGATTATCTGCCATTCCGATTCCAGTTACATTCCGAAAAAGAAATTCCAAATTTTGATCAACTAAGCGATGATACAAGGGTATCGCTCATCTACTTCGATAGCTTTTACTTTACTGAGGAAGAGGGCTATCAGACAGTTTATGTCAGAAAGGGGGATATTGAAAAAATGGTGAAGCCAAAATAGACTTTGGACTAACAGACTAAAGACGTCAGATTTATTTTTAAATTTATAAAGATAGGTACAAGTAAATAAAATTAAATTTTAAAAATATGAAAGTAACCATAGAATATGATCTCGACGATTATGAAAAAGACGACAAAATGAAACTTGAAATGGCCATTCAGGCAGAAAATATGTTTTGGGCACTGCGCGAGTTTGGTTACAATTCTCGAAAAACAATTGAGTGGGAACTCGACAATAAAGAACTCACTGATTACGAGGTACTTGATCTTGTTTTTAAAAAATTCGGAGAAATATTGGAAAATCATCATATCGATTTGTCGAAATGGTAATTCTAATGATTTGCTTTTAAAATACACTACTCTACTCTATTTCTATGTAAAAATGTGATCAGGAATTGATAAAAATGCAAAAAGAGCCAAAGGCTGTTACCAATGGCTCTTAGATTTTTACAACAATTACTTTACGCTATTTCTTCGAAAACTTAGTCGGTTGATCGACTCCATTATTGAATGCTTGATTCTTATATATACTTCACCAACTCAGGCAGAATGTAATTAGCAAAATATTCCCAATGAAAGAAGATCGATATAAAATTCATTTCTCATTCAATACTTATGGTATAACTAAAGCTAGCTTTACTTGTTTGAATCCGCAGATAATAAATTCCAGCAGGTAGTTGTGTAGTGTTTATACAAAAGTATTTGTTTTCAATGGTATGCTGCACTTCAACAAGTTGTCCCAATTGATCGTACAATTCAAGGCTGTGAAGTACAGATTCAGAGGTTTGCAGATACAAATAATCTTTTACAGGATTAGGATATATCAATAAATCCGTTGCCTCTTTGTTTATAGTTTCCATGTTAGTCGAAACACAGGCAGAATCGGTTCTAAAACTATAAATTCCAGTCCAAGCACTTGCAAGGCTATCGCAGTCAGCTTTGATACGGAAGCTGTAATTTGTATTTGTAATCAAACCGGTCAATGTAAAAGGATTGCTGTTTGCATTAGTCAAAATTCCGAGGTTGGGTTGAAATAAGGCTGCTGGTGCCCACTCAATTACCCAATCACTGTTAGAAGAACTCCAACCAATCTCAGCACTGTTGCAAGTTTTTGACAATACTTGCACAGCAGAGGGCTCGGGACAGGGGTCACTAGTAGAGAAACTAAAAGGGCCAACCCAAGTACTGAATGTATTCCCTGTACATAAAACCTGCACATAAAATTCGTAGTTATTTCTAGGCGTCAGTCCGTTTACGGTGTACGTTGAACTTGTTATATTTGTTACCAAAGTTCCGCTGCCCAAGTTATATCCGGCAGGTCCCCATTCTATATTGTATGCATTCCCGGCAGCTGACCAAGAAAGAACTGCCCAAGAATCACCTACAGAATCGGCCTCAAGATTTACGGCACCCAAACAAGCATTTGGGGTAAAATCGGCTAAAATATACTCCTTAGAACTAGAATTTCCATCGATACGAATAATATCCAAAGCAGTATTTTTTGTAGCAGCAGGGTCTATTACCCAAATAGCTGTTGCATTGTGTGACCTTTGATAAAGGTTAATATTTGTTTCATTTAAAGTTGCATCTGAATAGGCAGCATAGTTGTATGAAACATCGAAGGAAGAAGCATTGGTAGGAAATACGCCAAAATAGTGGTTGGTATTGCCTCTATCCCAAATTCCCGAACTAAAATTGGGCGTATCTTGTACCATATAAACATGCATTCCTGCTGGATTCATCATAACATTTCCTACACTCAATCCTCCTTGATTGTTACTGTTTAATGATAGGGATTGAGAAGACCAATTGGTCGGATAAAGATAAATACTGGTATCTCCCAAAGGAGCTTCAGAAACTTGATGGGCTACAGCTGAGTTCATATTGGTTAATAAACCATTTAATGTATTGTTGCTATAATTATTGGCTACATTACCGATGGATTCATCCAATCGCCAATAACCCAATAGGCCACTTTCGTTCCCCTGCAATTTGCGACACATGGTATTTCTTATTTCTGTTTCGGAACGAGCTATAGTCCAAATTCTGACCTCATCCAATAAACCATTAAATGCGTTGGTCTCATTATCGTCTTTGTACATACCAATTGACAACCAGGAATCGGCATAATTGATGCTGCCGCTTTGTGCTGTTCCTGTATTTTCCAAAATACCGTTCACGTAAATTTTCATATTACTTCCATCAAAAACTGCTGCAACATGATACCATTGATTGGTATTGAAGCTATTGTTTGTTTCCAAATAAGTAAGCGTTGTTCCAGTAGTAAGGGCAAAGGCAAACTTATTATTATCTCTAACTTCTAAGTCCCAACCCCTCTCAAAAGAACCATTATCTTGAATAAAAGCAAGCATGGCATCCCAAGTGCGATAACGTGCCGGATTAACCCAAGTTTCAACAGTCATGGCAGTTGTGGGCAAGCCCAAAGAGGCCGCACTAACCTTTGCACCACTTGCACCTGAGCAATCTACCCAGTCGTTGGTGCCATCAAAAGCTAACATATAACCTGCACCAATTTCACTTTGCAAACATCCGTTGGTTAACACATTTGCAGTTGTCCAAACTGCGGCCCCCATTAAGCTTCCATTGTTGGTTCCTTTGCTGTCGGCGGCAATAGTTCCAGTTCCCTCGTTCAACTTCCAGTAATGCAACAAATCGGTATAAGAAGGATGGCTAGCATCTACATAACGGCAACGCCAGTTGGCTGCTTCGGAAAGGGGCAATACTTTGTTCCAAATGCGAACATCTGCAAGCTGACAAGTAGAGGCCGAACCATAATTACCCGTTCCATCCTGAGCGATTTTGACCGTATTGCCCGAGTTGATATTACCAACAGCTGACATACTGACAGCCTGCACCAATACGCCATCAATATACATACTCAGATTGCCATTTCGGTCGAAAGTAACCAAAACATGGTGCCATTGGTTATCATTAACTGTACCGGCAAGCAGGTCGGCTCTTACGAGCCCATCGCCAACATTTACATCAATACTACTGCCATTATTGCCTAGTGCTATATTCCAACCATCATTATTGCCATTTGCCCAGTTTTTATCTGAAACAAGTGAAGGGTCGCCTGTCCAGACTGCTGTTTTAAGTCTGAACTCAACAGAAAAATCCTGGCTGCTTCCAAAATTTGGGATAAAACTTGTATTGATATAATCGGCAGTTGTAGCAAATTGCACTGCGTTGAAAGTCTGAGCATTTAGTACTGCTACAAAAGAAGAAAGTATAAGCAATATAGAATAAATGAGCTTTTTCATTGCAATTCCGTATTTTTTTATTAATTTATGATAATCTTTTGAGTTTGCGATTTATTTTGTTCATCAGTAACTTTTACAAAATATATCCCCTTTGGCAATTGAGTTTCCTCAAAGTCGATGAAAGAATTAGCATTAACGCTAACTTCTTTGCTTATAATTTCTCGACCAGTAATGTCTGTGATGGAGCAAATTATTTTTCCCTCTGCATTATCTATCAATACTTTAAAGCTACCTTTGCTTGGATTTGGAAAAACACGAATATTGTACATTTGAGCGCCCAAATTGCTTACATTTGTAACGGTATCAAGCGGATCGATACACCAAGACTTTCCATCCAAATCCCAATCTACTTGTGCTTCAGGGTCTACGCCAATAAGCAGGTGATCTAAGGCTGTAACAGCAATATCGGCTAATACTGGTGCATTTAACCATTCGTTAGGATTTGAAATATTCACACTTATTTGCTGAGTAGGTACAGTAGAACCTATAGCAGCCCACCAAATTTCTTTTTCCTGAGTAGTATTACCTCCATGTCCAAAACCTATTCCACCATGATCGGTTGTTAATAGAATGAGCCAATCTTCGGTACCGTTAATGTAGCCGGGACGCGCTCTGAGGTAACTTAGGATTTGTCTTACTTGCCCATCAACAGTTTGAACCTGATTCATATAAGCAGGAATAATCGTGCTAAAACCATTGCCATGTCCGGCGGCATCAACATCATCTATATGTGTAAAAAGTACATCTAAATCGGGGTCTAGTAACTGGATTTGAGCAGCGGCAACAACATCGGCATCAGTATTGACTAATATCTTGCTGTCCCAACCATCATTATATACCAAAGCACTCATTGGCCCCCAAGAAGTAATTTGTACTGCCTTTAGTGTTGGACGAATTTCCTTAACACGAGTTATAAAATAAGGGTAATCGTTGTAGTTGCTATTTGTGTAGTTATTGTTGGTAACACCATGTTTGTTTTCCCAAACCCCTGTAAGCATTGTTGACCAAGATGGGCCACTGACCGTAATTCCCAAATGCCATGAGGTATAGGTGTACAATCCCGATCTGAAAAGGGTATCGAGGTTAGGTGTCCGACCTTGTTGAAGCGCATCGGATCGCACTCCGTCAATTCCAATAAAAAGTACCTTGCGCTCAGGTGTTTGCGCATTCAATTGTATAAATGCCAAAAAGGCATATAATAAGCTAAGGAGTTTTAAAGTTTTCATTTTTTTTATGTTTAGATAAGTTATACAATTATTCCGGATTATTTATCAGTATTTTTTCTTTGGCAGGCAACTGAAATTTAACACCCAATTGTCCTCTTATCGAATAGTATTCTGTCTGCATAGGATGTGCAAGGCTTCCGCGATATACCCTGTAAGGTGCATTCAGTAAATTATTAAATTCAATATAAGCCGATAAATACTTGTTGAATTTATAAGAAATTGAAGCATCTAAGCTCCAAATTTTATCCATAAAAACGTCGTAGTCTGTATCCTGATGCAATAACCTATTGTTATTAGGGTCGGCAGCATCTTCCGGGTAGGTATTTAATTCCATAAGGAAAGGCCCTCTATAATTGAGTGCTAATCGAGCTGTAAGCGCATTTTTTTCATAAAAAATAGCTACATTGAATAATTGTTTGGCTTGACGCGGAAGCGGCTGTAAGGCGTCGCGTCCAGGGACTTTCATACTCGAATGAACATAGGTGTAGTTGGCATTTGCCCCAAAACCGGAGAGGAAGGAAGGTAAAAAGTCGAAACGTCGTACAATATTTACCTCTACACCTGCAACATGAGAAATATCTGCATTGGTATAACTTCTTACAATAGTCCCCACAAGGGTTCCTATTTGTTGCGAAAGCAATGGGCTGTTGGTCGCAAAGATATGCCCCTCGATACGTTTGTAAAAAACAGCGAGCGTTGCCATGCCAACGTTTTTAAAGAAATATTCCGCTGCCAAGTCAAAGTTCCAAGAATAGGAAGGCTTCAATCGAGGATTTCCAAACTCCAACACTTGATTGGTATAAAGCCAAACTGGCGAGCCCGGCTTTGTTTCATTAAAATTTGGTCTTCGCATTGACCTTCCGCTCGAAAACCTGATATTCATAGCTTTAATAGGCGAATAGCGAAGATGTAAACTTGGGAAATAATTGAGATAACTATAGTTAGATGCCACTTCTTCAATATTTAATTCAACGGCCCCACTAGTTGAATCAATAATCGACAGAATAGTATCAGCATTCATATTGAGTGTTGTGCTTTCGAATCGAATGCCGGCAGTAAGTTCAATTTTTTTACTTGGCTGATAAGACCCCATCAAATATGCCGCATGTACATTTTCTTGGTACCGGAAGCTCCCTCCTGCAGCTGCACGGCGCAATTCTATTGTGATAGCCTCATTTTCGATGAGTACTGTATCCAAATCAGTTACCAATTGGTCAATTGCATTTACAGATAAAAAGGGCAAGGAATCCCAATAACTTTGGTAAGGAGAATTAAGCTCTTGTAAAAATCCACCATTGCTGTTTATTGGCGATGCTTCAAAGTTGGAAATAGGAATGCTGCCAGAAGTAGAGGTTCCATTAATATCCTGCGTCCAAGTATGTATTCCACGGCTTCTTTTACCATTTTTAAAGCGCGTTTTGAAACCTCCTTTCAAATTAAACCGATTAGAGAACTTATATTCAAAGTCCAATTGACCGACAATTGGATCTCTTTCTAATGCTGCATTCAATTCGCTGTAGGCCTCATTAAATTGCAAGTCACTCAACATTGTGGGGTCGCGAAGAACCGGTTGAATGTTGTTGGGGTCATCGCCCACACCTGCAATACTATCAGGATTAGGAAATTCAATTTCACCAAAAAAAGGATGATCGATGAAATCTATATACTGATTTCCGACTTGGTCATTGCCAATGAGTTTCATTTTTAGCCCTGAAACTGGGTCATAGACTTGGTCTAAATAAACAACATTTGTTTTATGAAAACGAACAACATGATATCCGTTTCGAGCATCCCCTTTGGCAAAAGGAACAGGTCCATAACCAAATTGGTTGCTGTAACTAGATAGCTTCCAGTTAATATTTAATTTGTCCTGTTTTGTAACTGTAATCTTTCCACCTAACTCACCTCCCCAAAAGCGCATCTGCATGATATTGTGGATATTTTGCAACTCTAAGGTAGAACCAGTACCGGTGGCATAGCGAAACATCAATTTACGATTCCATTCGTTGTCATTCATGCGACCATGTACCGCTTTTGCGTAAAAACTAATTGCGTCATTGGGTTTATAATCGGCTGAGACATTCAAGCCTACAGTTTGTCTATTTCCCAAATAATCGCGCAACTCAAGGCGGTTGATGCCATGATTAAAATTACTGCCATATACTATTTCATAATTGTCTGTAGCCCAAGCCCTGTCATACAAAGAAGCACTCAAGAGGTATCCAAATTTTCCCTTTGCAATGCGGTCACCATAGGTAAAAGACAAATCGTATACAGGCTTTTGAGCCTGTGCATTGTAGCCTCCTCCCAATTTAACATTAAGCAACCTTTCTTCAGGAGCTGTTTTGGTGATAAAGTTGATACTGCCACCGATAGCATCTGCCTCGATATCGGGGGTCAATGCTTTAGAAACAACGATATATTCAATCAATTCGGATGGAAAAATATCGAAAGCCAATGTTCTGGAATCGCCATCCTCATCAGCTACCGGCATACGATCCCCATTAATGAGGGAGGATGACCAATCGCGTGGTGTACCCCTTACCGAAACATAACGGCCCTCTCCTTGGTCTTTTTCTAAGTTTACGGAAGGAACGCGTTGAAGCGCCTCAGCTGCATTTTTGTCAGGCAGTTTCCCGATGCCACTTGCGGCCACTACATTGATAAGGCGATTTGAATGTTGAGTCATATTTACACCTTTGGCCTCGCCATCCTTCATCTTAGCTTTTATTAAAACCTCCCCTAATTCGGTTTCTTGTTCCTTCAAGTTAATTTTTCCAATATTAATACTTTGTCCTATGTCTACTTTAACAGTTAACCGAAAAGTTTCGTAGCCAATAAAAGAGAATAAAAGCGTGTGCTCCCCTAGCGGAACGTTGTAAAAGTGAAAATCGCCCTCTAAATCGGTTATCGTGCCGAGATTGACATTATTTTCCAACATTATTGAAACACTAGGAAGAGGGTTGTTTTCATTGTCAACAACTTTTCCTTCTACCAAGGTAGGTTGTCCGTAAACAAAGGTTATCCATAACGATAAAAACAGTACAGCTATTATTTTAAAGAAACTCTTCATTTTTTTAAGCCTATTTTTTTATAGAACTATTTTTTTTCTTCCTTCGGCTGGGCAATAAATTCCAAACCTGGACATTTGCCACAAGAACCATCGCAAATAGCCTTGTGTGGCATATTAGTGCCATACAAAGCTGTTTTGTCTTTCTGAAACATCAATGTCATTGGAATGCTTCTCAATTGGCGACTGGCGACTACACCTTGATCTAAAAGCTCTTCTGTAAATAATTTTTTATCGTGCAGCCCATAAATATGTTTTAGGTACATATATTTTTTAATGGCTGTTCTGAGCAAATCCTCCGAAGAAATATCGTTCGGTTGCGTTTCTTTTCTACGTTCTTTATTGTACTGCTTTAGCACCGCATCGAAACGCTGCAAGAGCGAATCATTTAGTTCTTTGGCCTGTTTTTCGGGTAATATTACCTTTGCTGATATATCAACCTCGGTCGTATCAGAGATTTGTGCTATAAGGCTTCCTGAGTACAAAAAATATAAAAGTATGTAAGCTATCCGTTTCATATAATTTGGTTTTGTCGTTAAAAATTGTATACAACCAAATATAATACAACGACAAAACTAAATTAAAAATACCTCATTTAAAATATAACACTATTTATAAATTGTTAATAATCTTTAAGTTTTAAAGTTAATTATTTAACCTAAATATCATAATTCAATGCCAGCATTTACCATTTTCAGCCTGATATTGACCAT
>CAMDAB010000002.1 GCA_945888475.1 Saprospira grandis DSM 2844
AAAAGCTGGAAAATTAGCTCCTACTCTGCCCTTGCCACGCATAGCGACTATTTGCCAAAATACAGCGAAAAAGCACAGGAAGACGACTACGAGCGTTTTGTTTTCGAAAGTATGCCAAGGGGTAAATTGGCAGGTATTTTTCTGCATAGCCTCTTCGAAAATGCCGATTTCAGGTCTGAAGATTTCATCGATTTTCTAAAAACGCAAAACAGCAATTATTTGTTAAAAAAAGGAGAAAAGGCCAATATCGATGATTATGCGCTTCTGATGGAAAATGTTTTGGGGGCTGATTATAATGGTTTTAATCTTGTCGGATTGGACAATAGCAAAAGAATCAATGAGTTTGAATATCACATCAAGATAAAGGATGATACCAAAATAAAGGCCATTACCAATATTTTAGAAAATGGAGTTGAGCTTGGCGAAGCCAAAATATCGGGCTTACTCAAGGGTTTTATCGATATGGTTTTCGAAAAGGATGGCAAGTTTTATATCATAGACTGGAAATCGAATTTCCTGGGCGACAGCCTCGATGCCTATGATCAGGAATCGATGCAGGCTGCCATGAAAGCGGCAAATTATGACCTGCAGTACCATCTCTATGCCGTGGCGCTCTGCAGTTTTTTGAAAAGTCGGGTAAAGGATTTTTCATACGAAAAACATTTTGGCGGGGGATTTTGGGTCTTTTTGCGTGGCTGCCGCAAGGGGAATCATAGCGGTATTTGCCATCAGTTACCGAATTTTGAGTTACACAGTAGGCTTTCTGGTATTTTGGGGTAATCAGGAATAATGCTAATTGGGAGATAAAGGCTGTCATCAAAACAGCCTTGAAGTTTTGTTAGTACTTGGTGAATTCCAGCGTCAATTGACTCGTCGGAATATTCTCCTGTACATACATATGGCAGCTGGCATCAGCAAATTCATCAATCCTGAGTTTTTCCTCCGGCATGTAAAAAGACCATACATCAATACAATGGAAACCTACATAGTCGAAACCCAGGTATCTTTCATTGACCGAGAAACAAAGTCGGTTCTTGTACCAGTTCGAACGGCTGTCGGTTGCGAGCAGTCCTTTTTCGAGAATTGAGGCACGGTTCGACATATGCGAAACGTGAAAACACTTTACTAATTTTTCGTCCATAAATTTAAAATTTGGTTAAGACGACAAAACTGCAGCAAAGGGCATATTAGTTCCCAGGATTGAAGTTTTCTTAAAAAATACCTTTGAGTTTTAAAAATTTCTAAATAAGAAAAAAAGTAATTGAAGTGCTTAGCTATTTTCACGCAAAGACCGCAAAGATTCACATTAGCCGATAGGCTAAAAAAATCAGGACGGCTTTAGCCTCCGATTTTTCAAAACCATTGGAGCAGGTGGTTTTAACCCCTGTATTGACGAACATGGCTATTTCACGCAAAGGCGCAAAGACTCACCAGATCCCCCGATAGCAATCGGGGTCACGCAAAGGCACAGAGATCGTACTTGTGTTATAAATTAGATGCGACAAGGAGTATTATGATTTGAGGAAATTAAAAACTCTGATTTGAAGAGTAAATCTGATTCTATGACTCGCCGCATTAGAATTTAAGGTATTTGAACAATCCGAAATCCATCATTTCTTGTTCTGTAACTTGGTGGAAAAAAAACTCTTGCTGAAACTCTGCAATACCTTGAGTGTTTATCAAATCCACCACCACGCAATACCTTATTTTCTTTTTTTTCTGACCCTGTTGGATAATTATATTCACTCGTTTTATATTCACTTTGCCAAACTGAACACCATTCCCAAACATTGCCACTCATATCATATAACCCAAGCTCATTAGGTGCCTTAAATCCTACTTTGTGTATTTCATCATAAGAATTATTATAAAACCAAGCGACTCTGTCAAAATTGTTGCTGCCTGAATAAATATAGCCTTTTGTTTTATTCCCGCCCCTTGCAGCAAATTCCCACTCTGATTCAGTAGGTAACCGATATTTTTTTCCTGTTTCTTTAGATAACCATTCGCAAAATGCCTGTGCGTCTAACCAACTTACAAAATTTACGGGCTGTTCAAAATCACTTTCATTTATCTTTTTTCCTTGGTCATCCGTCATCCAATTTAAGCCATCCTTTTTTTTCCATTGATAGGTTGATTTATTTACTTTTTCCCATGTCCATGACCACCCTTCTTTTTCTGATGTTGTTTCATATCCACTTTTCTTAATAAATAGATCAAATTGTCTAAGTGTAACTTCATATTTTGAAATTTTAAAAGAACTAACGTTTACCTTATGCGCTGGTCTCTCAGAATCTTCGCATAATTCGTCATTTTCAGTACAACCCATATTGAAGCTCCCTCCCTCTACTGTAACCATGTTTTTTTCTAAATTCTCTATTTCTCTTTCAAAATTTATTCTATCATTCCTTACCGAATTTAGGTTAAGATAAAGAACCATATCTTTTTGATTAATTCGTATTATAGTATCTATTATGTCTTTCTTGTCAACTGATTTTATTACTATCAAAAGCTCACCGCTACTAACAGGGATTTTTTTTATATTATCTTTACCTGCTTTTATAAAACCTTTATCAACTCCGTCAACAAATAACCGTCCATCGAGTGAAGAAAAAATCTTAATAAAAGGTCTATTGGCATAATTGCAGGAAAATGACACTACAAAACAGAGCATAATGAGACAAAACAATTTCATTTTAAATTATTATTTTTAGATTAGAAATTTATTTTTTTTTAGTTTACTAAAATAAAAAATCTTTTAAAAAAATTCCAAAAAAATATATTCAATTTTGAGTAGCATTCGCAGTAAAACTCAAGCTTAATAAAAAGTTCTACCCTCCTCTGCCATTTCCCTCAAACTATCAGGCACCGAAAACCTTGGACCAAATTTTTCTACAAATCGATCGCAGTCATTGACAAAGTTTTGTATTCCCACAAAGTCGATATAGGAGAAAACGCCGCCAGTATAGGGCGGAAATCCAAGCCCGAGCAATGAGCCAAGGTCCCCATCTTTACTGCTGCGTAATACATTTTCTTCCAAACAGCGGTAAGATTCCAAAGCCATAATATGCAGCAGGCGTTTGCCCACAGTTTCGGCATCAACGGCATTGATATCCTCTTTGAAAATATCTTTCAAACCGGGCCAGAGGTATTTTTTATCTCCCGCCGGGTATTCATAAAAACCCTTGCCGACCTTTTTGCCCTCGCGGCCAAGTTCGCGCGCAAGAATTTTATTCACGCTGTAAACTCTTTGAGCTTCGGCGTTCATTTCAGGCGCCTCGTCCATCACGTGCAGTAGCAGCGAAAGACTCACCTCATCGGTCACCGCAAGTGGCCCAACAGGCATTCCAATTCTTTTTGCCACATTTTCGATTAGGGCTGCGGGAACTCCTTCCTGCAAGAGCAGGGCGCCTTCGCCGGTATAAGTGCCAAAAACGCGGGAAGTGAAAAATCCGCGGCTGTCATTCACCACAATCGGCACTTTTCCAATAGCTGTGACATAGTCAATCGCAGCGGCAATGGCGTATTCCGATGTTGCTTTGCCAACAATGATTTCTACCAAAGGCATTTTATCAACTGGTGAGAAAAAGTGGATGCCAATAAAATTTGCTGGCCTTGAAGAAGCCTCTGCCAACAATGTTATAGGAATTGTGGAAGTGTTCGATGCAAAAATTTTATTTTCCTGCAGATAGGCTTCGCTTTCTTTAGTAACCCTCGCTTTCAATTCCTGATTTTCGAAAACTGCTTCTATGACTAGGTCGCAAGCTTCGAGATCTGAAGTATCGGCTGTGCAATGGATCAGTCCAAGAATTGCCTGCATTTTCTCTGCACTTATTTTACCCTTCGACAGGCTTTTTTGCAAGAGCGCTTCTGAATATTTTTTGCCCTTTTCGGCCGCTTCTTTCGAAACATCTTTCAGGACTACCTGCATGCCAGCCAATGCCGATACATAAGCTATTCCAGCGCCCATCATACCAGCGCCAAGGATGCCCAGTTTATTGATTTTATAAGCTTCGAATCCAGCAGGCTTAGCCTTTCCTTTTTTGGCCTCATTCATGGCAAAAAATCCTGTTCGGACAATATTGCGGGCCTCTTTCGAGAAATAAGCTTTGGTAAAATAGCGGGCCTCTACCTCCAATCCGCGCTCTATCGGAATCTGAATGCCATCGTGAATTGCGGCAAGGGCATAACCTGCTCCGGGATAATTGCCATGGGTTTCTTTACGCAGATTGCCAATGCCGCCAATCATGGTTTCAAAACCCGATTTCGACATCAAACCTCCGCCGGGTATTTTAAAGGAGCGGTCATCCCAGGGCTGAATGGCTTTGCCGCCGTTGAGAATCCAGGTTTTTGCCGCAGGAATGAGTTCTTCCTGCGTGGCGACGATGGCATTGATAAAGCCCATTGCCAGGGCCTCTTCAGGTTTGTATTGCTTTGCCTGCAGGATGTTGACCACTGCGGCCGGCACGCCAATCATGCGACTCAGACGCTGAGTGCCGCCTCCGCCAGGCAAGAGACCAAGCTGAACCTCGGGCAGTCCGATGCGGATTTTAGGATTATTAACTGCAATTCTATGGTGACAAGTCAGTGCAAGTTCAAAACCTCCGCCTAATGCCGATCCGTTAATAGCTGCAACAAAAGGTTTTCCAGAAGTTTCGAGTTGCCTGAAGGCATTATGTGCCTGCATCAGTCCTTCGAATAATGCTTCGGGAGTATAGGGTGGATTGAGTACGGCATTGAGGTCGGCCCCTGCCATAAAATCCTGATGTCCCGATGTCAAAATTATCCCCTTTACCTGCGAGTCTTCAATTGCTTTTTTAGCAGCATCTAAATAAGTTTTGATGCATTCTATGGTGAAGAGGTTGGTGGGGGCATCTGTCATCTTTAATGTGATGAGGGCGATGCTGTCTTCGATGTTGTAAGTTAGAATATTATTCATATTTTTAAAGTTACTAGGTACTAGTGCAGAGGAGCTAGAATTTGATTTCTTTGAATATTTTTTCCAATTTATTAAAGTTAATAGGTACTAGTTCAAAGGAGCTAGTCTGTCTAATGTTTTGCAAATTGGGTATTTTTTTGTTGTTTTTAGTACCTTCCCTTATTTTTTTATTTTGTTGTTTATTGTTATGATCAACCCGCCCAGAATTTTGCCAACCTCTTCTGCTTTAATGAAAAGCATATCTGCTTTATCCTGGCTACATAAATTTAATCTTGGAGCTAATTTCAATAACGATTTTACCTCGGCACTTGAACCTCTTGAATAGTGAAGAAATACTCTAAATTCCTTATCAGTTGACCTATCAAAACCCTCAGCAATATTACTGCTAATAGAAACAGCCGCTCTACATATTTGATCTCTAAAACCAAAATCCCTAATTGTCCCAAACTCTTTGTAAATTTCAACAGCAAGATCTTGAGCCTTTTGCCATGCTATGATGTCTTCAAATTTTTTAAAACCCATATAATTTTGATTTTTTACATTCTTTTTACAAAGATGAATAAAAAAATTTAAATATCATTGGATTCTAGCTGCTAGTCCCTAGCTACTAGAATCTAAAGAAATCTTTATTACAAGATGATTTTCATCAATATGATAAAATTTCTTTGCAAAATATTTGTAGAAACAAAATTTAATTTCTAAAATTGCAGCTGAGTAGTTTTTTAAGGATATATTGAGACCATATCAAAAAACTGCTGATTTTGATCAACTTGACCGAATTGCTCTTTGAGACGGAGCAAAATCTGACACGCGATTCATTCGGATGTTACGTACTTGAGACCTACGGCAGACATCAATGAAAATTTAATGATGAGTTACGACCAAGAATTTCCAAGTCGTATTTTTTGTTGAACTACAGGTGCCTTTGCACTTGACGGGTTTTTGAATTTAGCTGTCCGGCTATTTGTTGCTTTTCGGTAAAGCTCAGTTTTTTCCATTGTTTTGTCTATGGAGAATTTTGACGTTTACTGGTTGGTTCATCTCATGACAACGCAATAAATTTGACCAATGAATACACTTGTTATCGCTATTATTTTAAGTATTATCGCAGTTGGCGCTATTTACTATTTGGCTACACGTATGTCGAAGGGTACGGCAATGAACATGAATCAACGTGTAAAAGAGCTCGCAGCTGCATTGGGATTGCCCGAACCCCAAGCACCGGCCTCATTGCTTTCTGCCTTTTACAGTGCCGAGTTGGGCGGCAAGGTCGAGGGCAGAGACTTTTATTTTACCAACTACACCAGATCGGAAAAAACAAGCAATTCGAACAATACCGAGTTCAGCTGGAAAATCGAAAAAGCCATCAGCAGCAGCATCATCATTAGTAAAGAAGGCATCAAATCGACCCTTAAAAAACAATTCGGGGGGCAAGATATCGAGATAGGTCACAAGGAGTTTGACGAAACTTTTCTGGTAAGAGGAGATGATGCTAATTTGGCTAAATCTATACTTACTGAGGCCATCAGTTTCGATCTGCTTAAAAAAGAAAGAGGCATTTACGGGAAAATAAGCATTCAGCAACATGAAGTAAGATATGAGGAATCGGGTGTGCTGCTAACCACAGAAGACCTGCAACGTCTAATACGACTGATAGAATTATGTAAAAATATCGCAATTCAAATAGAGAGACTTTAATTATATCCAAACACACAAAACACAGATTATTATGAAAAAGTATTTCAAAGCAGTGACCGTTATACTGTTGTCACTTACAATTATGGCCTTCGTAGGCCCCACCAAGGTTAAGTTTTTATCGGGCGATTGGTCGGCAGCACAGCAAAAAGCCAAGAGCGAGCAGAAACTCTACTTTGTAGATTTCGATGCAAGTTACTGTGCATCCTGCCGCAATATGGACGAGAGTACCTATCAGGATCCCGGTCTTGCCAATTTTATGGAAAACAATGTAGTAGCCCTCAGGCTCGATGTTCAGGATTTTGAAGGTGCCATGTGGTCACAGAATTATGAAGTGGAAGCATTACCTACTATGCTCATTTTCAATCAGGATGGAAAATTGGTCAAAAGACTGGTGGGTTACAAAAGTGCCAAAGACTTGATGGCTGCTTTTACGGAGGTCTTGCCAAAAAAAGAAGCTAAAAACGAAGGAATTATAAGACCTGCCGATCAGAATTCAAACAGTCCCAAGCCGGTAGCAGATGACCAAAAACCTGTTTTAAGACCCGTTACCTCAAATAGCAATAATGCAAAGGGCCCAACAGCCCCCGGGCTTTACGAACTGAATATCAAGCGCTTTACCTCAAATGGCTTTTCAATTCAGATTGGTGTATACAACAGTTATGAAATTATGTTGGAGCAGGCCGAGAAATTGACTGACAAGTTTCCTGAACAAAAAACGCTCATGCATGTCGACGAGGTGAGCGGTCAGCGCGTATTTAAATTGCTTATTGGTGATTTTTATGACAAAATCCAGGCATCAGATTTTAAAGAAAATTTGCGCAAATCAGGCTTTGACGGAATTTTAAAAGACCTTTCAGTCTTGAAATAAGTTGCATTCTTTCTTCATTTAAATACCGCACTCAAAGCTATTGTTTTTTCAACAAGGCTATAGTCCCGGAAAATCTACACATCTTTGATATTTATAAATCAAAACCCGTTCTGTCTTCACAGGTCGGGTTTTGATTTTTTTTTATTTGGGCATTTATTTTTAGTTGCAACTATAAAAAATTGAGTCTATATTTACAAAATAGAAAATTTTTAAAAAAATTATGACAGTTCAGGATTATAAAAAAAGGGTCAGTTCAAGGTTTATTGCCACCGATGCTACCCTGATGGCGCAAACAATTGTTGAAGCCGATTATTACTATGCTTCAATCAAATATGACGGACATTTGGGGCTTTTAAACATCTCAAAAGGAAAGGCTTCCCTTACCGGAGTTGATGGCAAGGAGCGAAATATTCCTGTTATTCTCAAGGCTGCCGAATCTTTTAAAGATGAAATGCTGCTTGCCGGAGAAATCTGCGTTTTTAAGGATGGCAAATCGCTTAGTCACCGCGAGGTCAGCGCTGCAATCGCCAAGCCCGAAAAGTACGATATCCGATTTGCTGTTTTTGATATTTGTAGCCACAAAGGCAAGGAAATCGACCTGCCAGTAAAAGAAAAACAGGAATTGATTGAAAAACTGATTCCAAAAGGCGCTAATATTTTTGCTGTTGAACAAAGCCTTTTCGAAAGCCGTTCCGATTTATTCAGTTTTTATGAAAATGCCATCTCTGCCAAAGAAGAGGGTGTGGTCATTCGTTCGGCACTGAATATGGTGTATAAGGTAAAACCAATTATCAGCCTCGATCTGGCAGTAGTTGGTTATGCACTGAATGCCGATGGAAACTTCCGGGATTTTCTGCTGGCATACTGTACTGCTGAAAATGAGTTTCAACTGATGGGTGTTACTGGTTCTGGCCTGAGTGAACAACAGAAACAGCAATGGATAAAAAGGCTTGAACCTATGGGCGTCGAGTCGGAATACACCGAAGTATCGAGAGCCAAAACTGCTTACAGAATGGTTCGTCCCGAGATTGTTATAGAGATTAATTGCCTCGATTTACTCAACGAATCTGGCAATCAGGCAACAATGAAAATGCAGCTCAATTACGACCCTAAAAAAGGTTATCTGATTGAGGGACAAAAGCCCGGCCTGAGTTTTATTGCAGCTGTGATCAAATGCGAGCGTGAAGACAAAAAACCAACAGTACAGGATTGCGGCAGCCGTCAGTTTGAGCATATTTTGATGCCGCTTGAGCTAAGCGCCGCACAAACAGTAAATATCTCCTCCGAAATTGTAAAACGCGAAGCCTACTTCAAATCGGCCAAAGGAGCTACTGCAGTCAGAAAATTTGTACTGCTGAAGACCAATAAGGAACATTTGGGAAATTTTTCGCCCTATGTGCTCTTGTTTACAGATTACAGCGCCGGACGAAAAACTCCTCTGGAACAAGAAATTTTTATCTTTGAAAAACAAAAAACCGCCGAAGAAAAATTTGAAGCACTTGTCACTGAAAATGTTAAAAAAGGATGGGAAAAGAGTTAGATAATTTGAAAATTCGAGAATTTCCAAACTTCCGACTTCTAATTTCTTACTTCTTCCCGATAGCTATCGGGATTCTGACTTCTAACTTCTGACTTCTTCTCGTCCAAAAGACGAGACTAACTTCTAACTTCTGACTTCTAACTTCTAACTTCTACCTTCCAATATGGCCCGACTAGCATCTTTTAAAATCGGCAACACAGTGTTCAAAGCCGCTATTAACAAAATTGACAGAGACAAGATTTACGGTTTTGTCGACGAATTTACTTACGACATGAATGGCGATGAGTGTACGCTCGGCGCAGTACTCAACGACGGCAGTACATTCGTACTTAGCGGAGCAACGGCAATGAAAAAGGTTGACGAACAACTGCGCGAAGTAGATAAGAGCGAAATTAAAACCGTAAAAATTGATGGCAGCGAGGCTGTACTTCAACCCTCAATTTTCGATATCGAAACTGTTTTGGAAGAGACCGAACTCGATGCACTGCTCGATCTGCAGGTGGAGTTATCCTATCAATTATCTTTTGAAAATGACAGTGACAAAGCAACTGCGATTTCGATACTAAAAACTGAAAAGGCCTTCTTCTTTTCTTACAATTACAGAGCCGATTACGAAGCTGCAGATGCCTATCTCCTAAGCAACGGCAAAGAGATTTTTGCACTAAGCGGTAAAATCGTAAAATTCGAATACCTCGATAACAAAACCATCATTCCAATTGATGAATTCGAAGAAGAAACAGCTTCGGATGAAGAATTGGATTTCAGCATGTTATAAATTATAAAATATGTCAAGAAGAATAAATATAGCCGACCTAAAAGGTAGAAATTCTGAGATAACCTTCAGCGGAATTAGCGATAAGCCCACAATAAAAACTGTTACTAAAGAGGGTAAGCCCATCAGAACCCTCAGGGTGCTGAAATTCCCTGCTAGTAAAGGATTTGAGGGCCTGATGAAACGTTTTGGCGATGCAGAAAAAATTGCCGATGCCATTCTGAAGGAAGATCCGGAAATTGATCTTTTCCTCAGTGGAAAATTCATTGAGCGCAGCAGTAAACTCTATTTGGATAAAAATCTGAAGCCTGTTTACAAAATAAAGAAACTTGAAAAAGTCTACAAACCCGACAAAAGCCTTATTGAGGAAAGAGCGGTGAAGGAAACGGTTTCAAATGTGCTGCTCGAAGCACCCATTCGAATGTCGGGTAAACTATTTCCTAAAAAGGATCTAATCCAAAAATTTGTGCTTGGAAAGAAATACCAGTTGAGCCATAACAATGGTCTTACCTTCGACTTTCTTTATCAAATTGCCAAAGAACTCGAAGACAGTAAATCACTTATGCTTATCGGTGCTGGCACCAAAGGCTTGGAACCCTTGGTTTTTCAGGATGGAGGCAAGGCTTACCGCGCCTTCCTCGAGGGTCGTACCAATGGCGATAAATACCTTTTAATCATACACCTTTCAAACATGGAATTGAAGGGCATTTTATAAATTCAAGAAAATGACTGAAACTAATAAAGGAACAAATAAGACTACCACAGTGCTTATAATTTTGGGATTGGCACTTATCGTTGCCGCTTTTTCCTATTTGTTATACCAAAATAAAAGCAAGTCTGACAGCATCCAAATCCAAAAAAAGGAAATCGTAATGAAAGACTCTTTGATTAACGATTACAAATTAAAACAACAGAAGTCTGACCTATTGGCAGAAACGGTAAAGTCTTATATGTCCGTCAGAACTGCTCATAACGTTGAAGCAATGAACGACTATTATGCCGATACACTCATTAACTATTACAAGTACTTGAACAACTGCAGCAAGGCCGAAGTAATGGCTTCTGAAAAAAAGTACTGGACCAATTTCAAAAGTGACAGTTTTTTAGTTAAATCTGAACCGGAAATTATCATTGATTCCATACGCTTACAAGCCACTGTAAAAGGACTGCAATGTGTAAATCCCAATGATTGCATAGAGGAAATTATGGTTTTACAATTTAATCCGAGCTTTAAAATAATTTCCGTAAAGGCTTATTACCTGAAATAAAAAATTGCCTCAAGTTTTTATTTTTAATATATTATTAATTGTTTTTCAATTTTTTACGGACAAATCATTTGTTCAAGAAAAAAAATTTACATTTGTACTGATATTTTTTTACCAAAATCAAAAAGTTAATTTATGTCAGCTCTCCAAAGTTATTTCGACATGTTGGAAAAAGTTATTAGCGGATTGGGCGTAGATCCAAGCGTTTGTAGAGAACCGGGAAAAGCCGGCCAGTGGAACATGAAAAGAGGTTCAGCAAATGTATGGATCAATATTTTACCTGCAAATAATGATTCAGGCCTAAGCGGTTATCTCCAAATTATGGGTCCTGTATGCCAAGTGCCAACAAGCAATACTGAAGCCTTTTACGCAGAAGTATTGGAAGCCAGCCACAATCTTTACGGTGTAGGCTTCACAAAATATGATAATTGGATTTACATCAATGGTGTTCGCGAGCTTGATGGTATTGATGAAAGTGAGATGGCCGCAATGCTGAATAGAGTAGGATATTATTGCGATCATTATGATGATCATTTTATCGGAAAATATTTTCCTTCTCAAGCTTAATTAGTAGCTTATTATAAATAAAATCAAAGACCCGAGTCAGACATGGATTTGGGTCTTATTTTTACATTCTGAATACACCAAAGTTTTCAGTTCCTTTGATTGCTCTGCTATAAACCACTGCAAGACATATACTTAGTACAGTTCTTGTATCACGCGGATCGATAATAGCATCGTCCCAGCCCTGCCCGCTTGCATACCAGGCCGATGAGTTTTGCCTTACCTGCTGCATCATATACTCTGCTACTTCCTTTGCATTCTCCTCATCGAAAGGGATTCCGGCCTGTTCGGCTGCCTGCCGTTGAATCATTAGCATTACACCGCTCAACTGCTCGGGACCCATCACTGCAATTTGAGCATTGGGATAACTGAACAGAAAACGTGGCTGATAGGCTCTGCCGTTCATAGCATAGTTTCCAGCGCCAAAAGAGGAACCAATCAGTATGGTGATAGTAGGCACATCGCTGTTTGATACAGCATTGATGAGTTTTGCGCCATGTTTGATGATTCCGTCCTTTTCATAGGCCGAACCGACCATAAATCCGGTGGTGTTCTGAAGGAAAATGAGCGGAATGTTCTGACGGTTACAGAGCTGTATAAAATGAGTGCCCTTATTGGCCGCCTCTGAAAAAAGCACACCGTTATTTGCAACAAAACCAACGGGATAGCCCCCAATCTTAGCAAATCCGCAGACCAATGTCGGTCCATAATCAGGCTTAAATTCCGAAAAATCGGAATCATCGCAGATTCTTGCAATGAGTTCTCTGGCATCGAAACTTTTACGAATATCGGCAGGTACAATATTTAAGATTTCATCGGCCGAAAAGCGCGGTGATTTGACGGGAAACTCAGGTTTCAGGTGTGGGTTTTCTAAAGGCAGTGTGCTCATAATTTCACGCGCAATTCGCAGGGCATCATATTCGTCTTCGGCAAGATAGTCCGAAACGCCTGAAATCCGGCTATGCATATCGGCACCGCCCAATGTTTCATCATCGACCACCTCATTGGTGGCCATTTTTACCAGTGGCGGACCTGCCAGAAAAACCTTTGCATTGTTCTTTACAAAGACAGCATAGTCTGACATGCCTGGCACATAAGCACCCCCGGCTGTACTATTGCCAAAAACCAGTGAAATTGTCGTAAGTCCTTTTCTCGACCTGCGGGTGATTTCCCTGAAAATTTCACCCCCATAGTTAAAAATTTGTTCCTGCTCGGGCAGATTAGCTCCCGATGACTCTACCAGATTGATGACAGGCAGTTGATTCTCGGAGGCTATTTCGCTGATTCTGATTGTTTTTTGAAGCGTAGCCTTATCGATTGCTCCTCCCTTATTAGTACCAACATTGGCATTGATGACACAAAGTCTTCCTTCTACCAAGCCTATTCCCGAAACAGTTGTTCCGCCGGGGCCAAATCCATCGCCATCCAAACCTATAAGTGGCAAAAGTTCAAGAAAAAACGAATCCTGATCGAGCAGCAGTTCTATTCTTTCGCGGGCGGTGAGTTTGCCCTGTTTCAATGCTTTTTCTATATGTTTTTCCTTGCCCTGAAAACGACTTTCGCTTAGGTGTTTGTTTAATTTGTCAATCAAAGCCAGCATTTCGCTGCGGTTCGTAAGCGCTGAGGCCTGATTTGTATTAAATTTAGAACTGTATGTTGCCATGATATGAATAAATAATAAGCTAAAGTAATTAAATTTTTGGATTTTGGATTTTATTTTTCAGTTTCATAAAATGAAACATTCATTTGAATCTTCAGCTCTGTATACTTTTAAGTAAAAAATATAATTTACAAATCTTTTCGATATAAATATTTGCAATACTAAGTTAACAAAAAATTTTTATAAATTTTAACTTTAAAAAAAGGGTGTGTAAGCATTAATTAAATACTTTTGTCAAGCTATTATTTTGATTTTTTAACCTCTAATTTTCTAGTCATGGGATTTTTTGATAAATTATTTACTGCTGCTGCTGTTCAGCCCAAAAAACCTATTATCAACAACGAGCAGGAAGCATTCCTGACAATTTTGGCTGCTTGCGGTTCTGCTGATGGTGACATCGAAGGGGAAGAATGGGATACCATTTATGATACCTTATTCCAGAAAAAATTGTTTAATGGTGTTGACATTTGGTCATTAATTGACGAATGCAAAGCCAACATTAAAGGTTATGACAGTATGGCTACTGCAGTATCTGAGTGCACTCCGCTTATCAGCGCAGCCAACAAAGAAATGGTTTTCGCAGTTTGTGCTGACCTCGTTTTGATCGATGGCATTATCACTCCGGGCGAACAGGCTATCATTGAGCATCTCAAAGGTCTCTTAGGCGTTTCTGACGAGCTTTCTATGATTATTGTACAAGCTATGCTTGTTCGTAACATGGGTAATAACTAGTATTCTTCAGTAAGAATATTTTACTATTAAGATAAAAATAAAGGGGCTTCCAATTTTTGGTTAGCCCCTTTTTTATGCTTATTTACAAATTAAAACAGACGGACGCTTTTGTAAGGGCAACAATTTTGGTGGTTTTATACCGAGCATTTGACTACTAAACAAGCTTAAATCATAAGCGTATTAATAATGAAGATTTTTGATAATTTAGTTTAACCACCAAGTACTTTAAGACCTTCTTGTAAAATAGTAAATTCGCATGAACCGCTTCCAATAACCTCGCCATCTACCTCCAACAGTGTTTCTTTGTCATTTGTGATTTCGAAACATTTTCCGCGATACTGATACACTTCTTTGTTCTTCACAAATTTACCACTGAACAGTGCAGGGATGTTGGCAATGACTTTTAGTTTTGATATTTTTTCGATGAGTGTTACATCAAACTGTCCATCATTATAACTTGCATCGGGGCATTGTTTCATACCTGCGCCACAATAAATACAAATGCCTGCCGAGAGTGAAAAAAGTTGAAAATCACCTTTCTTTTCACCATCCACTTTTATTGACATAGGTTTTACTTTATAAGAAAAAAGTGTTCCCAATAATGCGGAAATGTAGCCCCCGACTCCGGTTTTCCCGGCTGCCTTGTTTTTGTTGGCCTTCTCCCCTACCGCAGCATCGAAGCCCATGCCTGCCATATTCACAAAATATCGCTGACTTTCCTTTCCCTTATTATCAACAAAACTAATGAGGCCTACATCCTGTATCTTTTCTATGCCGCTTTTCAACATTTCGGCTACTAGGTCGTATTTTTTTGGAATTTTCATGGTTCGGCTCCAGTCATTTCCAGTACCTACGGGGATTTGAGTGAAAAGAATCTCAAGCGGGTTGCAGATGCTCTGTCCCATAATACCGTTTGCTACTTCGTTGACAGTGCCATCGCCACCCATAGCTGCGATGAAGCGGCTGCCTTTGGATATTGCTTCGCGTGTGAGTTCGGTCGCATGTCCGGGATATTCTGTCCTGATGTCTTCAAAATCAATACCCTTGTTTAGTAATGCTTTTCTGACATCGGGCCATATTTTTGTACCTTTTCCCGATGCGGCATTTGGATTCCGAATGATGGTCCATTTCATAGCTTAACATTTAAATCATTAGACAGAAGAGGTTTCTGTTTCCCAATTTACTTCAACTCCTTTTTCTTTGATCTGTTCTAAAATTTCAACGGAACCTGCGTTCAGTGTTGGACTGTAAGCAACTATTTTTTTCAAATGTTTTAAATTCTTGAGCATGATAAGATCGGGTTCAAAATCCAAAACGGTGTAAAAGCTGCGCAATGATGGCATATTTGCAATCAAATTGAGTTCTTCCTGATTTCGTGGATCGATTGTCAGATCTTTTATTTTTGTCAGATTTCCGATGGACGACTGATTGGGTTTATCTCCATTAACGATAAGTGTTAAATCCTCCAGATTTGTCAAAAATTGTAAAACTTCGGCATTTTCGACAGGATTAGATTCAAGCTCTAAGACTTTTAAGTTTTTAAGTTGGGTTAGCGGACTTAAATCCTTCAAATCACAGCTGGAGGCTAAAAGTATTTTCATGGAAACAATCATACGGATTTCCTCGGACGAAGGATTTTTATCAAAAAGTTCAAGCATTTTTTCCTTTCCGTAATGCCTTTCAAAAACACCAAAAGTCATCATGCCTTTGAATTGCTCATGCAAGGTTGGATAATATACCCTGCTTTGCAGAAAATAATTGATGTTAAATACTTTTTTCCAAACCGTACTGAGACTATTCCACCATTTTATTAAATCTTCATCCCTAGCATCAGAAGATTCAGTATCATAGATCAGGCAGTTGCAATGTGCATCTTTATGGTCTTTAAAAGTTTTGCAGTAATAATTGTAATTGAAGGCAGCAGATTCCCAAAAACAGCCCACAACTATGTGATTGAGTAGAAAAGCAGCATCCTCGGTCACATGAATCCGCAAAATATATTCTGGATTAGCTTCGTCCTCATGTAAATCGTAAACTTCATCCTCGAAACCGTAGGACAAAATTTCATGCTCCAGCCAGCATTCCAAACGGTCGAACCAATGTGGGTAGTTTTTAACGCTGAGCACTTCTACCAATCTGATTTTTTCATCAGCTTCCTGGCAGAATGCATCATACTCCGTTTCAAGAGCAGCATAATATGCTCCATTTTCCATTCCAAGCGAACTCAGCTTTTGGCCCTTGTACACAAATTCTCCCGACGCAGATATTTGGTCATGTTCTTTTTGGCTGATGGGAATTTGCCTCCAGCGCATTTTTTGAACTAACTCATCGAGCGCAGCTTCATAGTTTTTATCTATCAAAGCCAGGGATTCTGCTTCGCTAAATGGGTAAAAACTCCAGTTGCTGTTGTAAATGTAGCCCTTTTGGATATTTTCGTAGAGTTCCAGTATTATCTGCAGGGCAAAATTGGTAGTGCTCTGAATCAAATGCTCATCGGGATGAACAATCTTTGCTTGAACATCTACAAAATCATTGCCTTTTTCTATGATGGTAAAACTATTGAGTGATGACATTGGATTAGTTGGAATTTTTGAAATTAGAATCCCGATAGCTATCGGGAAGAAGGTAGAAATTTTTGTATCAGGTATCAGGTATCAGGAAACGAAGTTCCGCGAAGCGCATCAAGAACCGATCTCGTCCCTCATACTTGAGAGCTTTTTAAACGAATTTCCTCGAAGCGCATCAGGAAACTAAGTTTCGCGAAGCGCATCAAGACTTTGAAAAGGCAGAATTTCGAAAATTAGCTTTTTAAGAAAAGATGTAGAACGTAAAGCATTAAAATCAATGCAATTTTTAAGCTCAAATCAAATTATTTTCAAATTTTCAAATTATACAATTTTCAAATTTTCTATTTTGCTGTCCAGGTTGTCAAACCCTCTGCGGTAAAATCAAAAGGATAAAAGAGTCCGCCGAATGGTTCTAAAGCTTTAATTACAGTATAACGCGCTGTTCCCGGCGCATAAATCATCATAAAACCGCCACCGCCTGCACCCGATATTTTTCCACCCGATGCGCCGGCTTTTTTTGCTACTTCGTAGAGTTCATCAATAATCGGATTTGAGATGCCACCAGCAGTTTGTTTTTTATGTTGCCAACCGAAATCGAGAATATCACCTATTTTGTGCAGTTTGCCCATCAGTAGGGCCTCTTTCATCATCATAGCCTGTTCTTTGAGTCGGTGCGCTGCTTCGAGGGCATTTTCACTTTTATTGCTGAAATTTTCAGCCTGTTTTTCAATTATCTGCCCCGATAAGCGGCTTGTTCCGGTGTAATAAATCAGGATGTTATTTTCCAGCTCATTCAGATAATCTGACTTAATACGTAGCGGATTTACGATAACTTTATCGTTGGCTTCGAATTCCATAAAGTTAAAACCACCAAAGGTTGCTGCATACTGATCCTGTTTACCGCCGGCCATTTTCAGATCCAGACGTTCTATTTCATAGGCCAGATGTGCAATATCATATTCGCCCAATGGAAGATTGAGCCATTCGGAAAAAGCGCCCAGAATAGCAACGGTAATGGTGGAAGAGGAACCAAGTCCAGAACCTTTTGGAACATCCACAAAAGTAGTGAGTCGAAAGGAAAGCGGCTTGTGCACAAAATCTTTTACGATGCGGTTATAAACACCTTTCAGAATTTCGAGATGCCCGTCGAGTTCAAGCTCAGCAGCACTATCGAGCTCCTGAATTTCTCCCATATCTACTGAATTCAGAATGATTTTACCATTGTTGAGCGGCTCGATACTGACACGGGCATAGAGGTTGACTGTTGCATTCAGTACTTTTCCCCCGTACAAGTCAGAATAGGGGCTTACATCGGTGCCGCCACCAGCAAGGCCAATTCTGAGGGGTGCTTTAGATCTGATTATCATTTAAAATTTTGGTCAAAAAGTTGTTATTCTAATCTTAGAAAGTCGAAATTTAATCGAATTTAGGGATTTTTTATATTTTTGAAGCTTTATTGAGTGGGAACTTATCAAATCCCCTACTTTTCTTACAATTTACAGCTTATGAAACTCCTGTTTTTCCGCCGCCGATTCAAGGCACTTTTTATGCAATTCCGCCTGCATTATATTGTCGGACCATTCGAAAAAATAAATCTGACACTGAGCTATTTGTCAAAATTATCGAGATGGCGTCAGAAACAGGGGAAATTGGGTTACAATGACTTTCCCGCCTCATCGGTAAAACCCGAAAGAAGATACGGTTTGTATAAACATGTACAGGAAAATCATATTCAGGATTCTGAAATTGTTTACCTCGAATTTGGGGTAGCAGGAGCTGATTCCTTCCGTTGGTGGCTTGCCAATCATCAAAATTCAAACTCAAAATTTTACGGCTTTGATACCTTTACGGGCCTGCCCGAGGATTGGGGACCTTTCAAAAAAGGTACCTTCGCTCAAAGCGAAATTCCAAAAATTGATGACAGCAGAGCCGAGTTTGTACAAGGCCTTTTTCAGCAGACGCTTTTGCCTTTTATGGAGCAGCAGGAGCTGAGAGACAAAAAATTAGTCATTCACCTCGATGCCGATTTGTACTCCGCCACACTTTTTGTGCTTACTCAGCTCTATTCAAAGTTAAAACCTGGCGATATCATCTTTTTCGATGAGTTCAATGTTCCGCTTTCAGAATACAAAGCCTGGGAGGATTTTGTATCGGCTTTTTATGTTGATTACGAAGTGCTTGGCGCAGTAAATAACTATTTCCAGTTGGCATTAAAATTAAAATAAATTAAGCCGGTGGAGCTACTTCCTTAGATTCATTGAACCATGACTTTTTACCATTAAAAGACAATACTGCCAATTCTAGTTTTTAGGAAAACTCCTATCAATCTACTAACTGTGCTCTGCTAAAGGTTAATTTACCGCCATGAACGGTCCAGCCCTTGGTCATTTTGAAGTATTTCTTTTTGGTAATTAAGTGAATACCTGTGCCGATAAGCGCTGCACCACCTACGACAATCGAAGGGCCTACAATATTATTTAAACTGATGATTGCTGCACCAAAAGGAGCCAGTGCAGTTCCCATTCCAAGCATTATTCCGCCAGTTATTTCACGCGAGGTTCTAACTCTGCCAGCAATCATACTGCAATCTTTGAGTTTTATTTCGGCGCCTTCAACAAAAATTGAAGTTCCTGTCACTTTTTGCAGCGTGCCTTTGTAAACCATTTTTGGATTGGAGTAAAGCCTGTATTTCAAATGTCCGCCACTCCGGATAAATTTGGTTTGCTCTTTTTCCACATGTTCAAAAACCAGTACTTCGTAAGTTTTGGTATCGTCGATGAGTGGTTGCGCAACTGATATTATTGCAAAAAATAAAAAGACAAGGACTATAATATTTTGAAGGGTTTTCATTCGTCAGGTTTTAAGGATTTAATATGATAATGCTTTGAGTGCAAATATAGTGCAAATGAATCGATAAATCAAGGCGCACAAAGCTATAGCGCAACAAAAAAAGAGGCAAAATGCCTCTTTTTTTATCTTGAATATTTTGCAAGTATGGAAAATATTACATTGCCTGTTCCTATTTCAGTCCCTTTTGAATTTTTAAAATGATCCGCGGAACTTTGTGCTGAATATTAAAAAAGACGCTAAGATTTCCGAAGGGTTCACCTGCAGTTCAATCTCATCTGTACTACCTTTAGGATCCGAAAATAGTGGATCTTTATAGGCTATAATCTTTACCCTTGTTACTAAAGTATCTCCTGACATAGTTTTTTAGTATAAAGGCGAAGATGGAATTTGATAATCAGTAGACTTCATGCTTTTATTGCTCGGTAGATAACCATATAATTTGGATTTTCCAGTTTCAGTATCCCATACTAGCACATGATAAATTGCAGTTCCATTCATCAAAAAACCGCTTTCGCTCATCATAATTTTCCCAGTGCTATTCACCGTATTCGGACTATCCGCCTTGGCGCTATTGTTGCTAATGGAGGCGATACCAAAGCTGGCGATACCAATACCAATAAGCAGAAACATAATTCCTTTGCAGAGATCAACAAATTTTAGATTTTTCATAATTTGATTTTTTTTGATTTTATAAATAGAGCTAAAATAAATACTAATTTATCAAAACAGCAATTTTTTGACAATTTTAACGCCAACTATCCATATTATATACACTAATTATAAAAAATATTTTTCAAGGCCCAAAAAGTTGAATTCAGGTATAGGCTACTTTTTTAAACTGTCTGCAATGAACTTTGTAAAAGGGTGGCCTGCTGATAAATCAATTTTGAGTCAGTTGCCAGAATACCCAAATCCTTTGCGTGTCGGTAATTGTGAATAGAACTGTAAAACCATTCAGCTGCATGACTTTTGAACTGATGCTTCACCGGATTATCGTGGATATAATGCAGGGCTTTGTACAGATAATCTTCGCTATCGATAAAGGAACGGCGTACCTGATTGACAAATAGAGCACCTCTTCGCTTATACTTTTTATTAAAAGCCTTGCTGTAGGAATTGAGCATATTGCTCCAGTGCTGCATTACAAATTTATGGCTGTCGTAAGAATAATCTTCCGGAATTTTCAAATCAGCTAAACTTTTGATTTTTATCAGAAAATGAAAATGATTGGGCATGAGGCAGTAGGCATAGGTATCGGCCACCCGGCTGATGTATTTTTCGAACTGCCTTAGGAAATAGTTGTAGTTATCATTTTCCAGAAAAATATTTTCGAAGCCATTGGCATGACTAAAAATGTGGTAATACCCTTCGGGTACAAATGGGGCAAGATACTTCATCTTTTAGGGGATTTTTTGTTTGAAATAATTTGTTTCTCTGCAAATATCCGCCCTTTATTTTAGAATTGCCACTTTTTTTTCGAGTTGGGAAATATTTTTTTTCGGCGAAGCATCGATGAACAAGCTGGCGTTTATCCCCCACCCCCTCGGCTACAGCCTGCGGCGGGTAGCTCCAGACCTAACAGGTTTTATAAAACCTGTTAGGTCTGGGCTGCGCGCAAAGCGCGCAACGGGGGTGGGGGGCTTCAGCTATCCCTTAGCTCCGCCCAGCTTGCTGTTACCCAACTTATTTCCTTTTTTAAATTTTTCCTCAAGCCCCAGTTGCTCATCGAGCTGATCTATCATGCTGATTCCCATCTCCAAATCCAATTCCTTAAACACTATCGTTTCGGGCTTGTCGCCATTCATTCCGGGAATTGGCATTTTCAGCTTGCCAGGGCCCAACTCAACAAAATACTCCCTGTTGTAAATCTCCAAACTCGAGCTTTTAATATCCATATCACCCAATCCCGCAGATATATCTCCTTCAAATCGGATGCTATCTTCGGCATCATTAAGATTGAGTTTGCCTCCTCCCTTCACACTAGAGTTGGCACCTTTTTCTTTGTACTTGCCTACTAAATTTAATCGGCCCATAGCTGCCAGAATATAGGTTCTGAATTGCGCAAAAGCATTGGCCGGAGCCTTAAAACCCATCGCTTCTCCAGTAGAATCCATCAGTTCTTTGGCATTTTCATCAATTCCTTCATTTAGAATTTTTACATCGGCTTCACGATCAAAAACTTCAAATTCTTTATCATTTATATCCGATTTATTCCCCTCCATCGATTGTGAAAGCCTATCGAGCATATCCTGATCCTCAGCGGATTCTTTCAGCGCATCGAGATTGGAATTTTCATTTTTGGCATCATTTATTTCCAACCTCAAGCTACTTATATAATTATTTAATTTTGTCAGCTCAATTTCCTGTTCATGGGTCTCTGCTCTCAACTGCTGCGATTGTTCTATAAACTCTTCCTGCTGTTGTAATAAATCAATATCCACAATATCGGCATCTTCTATGCTACCTTCTTCGATCATTTCATGTAACTCATCAAGAAAGTTACTAATTCCCTGAGAAATGGTACTAGTTCCACCTCTTTTGTCCAAAATCTCTTTGAGTTCAATCGGGTGTGCTGTTTCAAAGCCTTTTTTATAGTTTTCGATAATTTCAGCCCAGCTGTTTCCGATTTTTTCATCAAAAAATGAGGCTGTGCTATTAGGCATTTCTACAGTTAATGCTCTAAGTTCTTTAGTAATATTACCCATTTGAGCTTTTAGAAAGTCGCCCATAGGTTTATTGTCCGCTGTTTCTGAAGTTGATTCTATGAAACTACTGAGAATATTTTTGTAATTATTTTTTCTTTCTTTGTGTTCCCTAAGCTGTTCAGTTTTCGATTTGTCCGGATTTATTTTCGAAAATTCTTTGTATTCCGCTTCAATAGCCTCAAGTAGCCTTTTTCGGACAAAATTAGGCAGCAACTGCAAACTCATTTTCATTTCATCCGCTGTTGGCATATTACCTTTTCGGTTCATATCATCCAACATTTTACCAGCATCGGAATAACCTTTTACATAATCCGGCTTGGATTTATTGCGGATGGCTTCCAGCATAGCATTGTAAAAATCGTCGGCCAAACTTGGCTTTGCAGTAGCTTTCTCATTTGCGGCTGTACGCATACCCGACTCCAGCGCAGTACTGTAACCTTCATTAAAAGCTTCGGGAAGTTCCCTGAACATTTTTCGTCCCTCTTTTTTCAGCTCTTTGAATGTTTCTCTGTCGTCCTCCAAGGGATTTCCGATAGCTTCATAAGCAGTCTCAGCAATTTCTTTTAGCTTTTCTATTTTATCCTTCGATACAATTGCTGCATCATCAACTACTTTCAAAGCATCGCCCTTCATGCTGTTCAATGCAGCATATCTTTTCTTTTGCTGATTAACATTTTCACCTTTCTTTTTTGCACTTTCGACAGATGAGCTCATAAAGACCTTAACTATTTTCTCGAACTGAGCCCAAACCTCTTTGGCCATTTCGGGCGCCCCATTTTGAGAAATTTCCGATTTTAAGGATATCATAGCAGCGCTATCAAGTTCCTTACCTTTGTCTTTACCTTTGTTCCATGCAATTTTGTAAGTATCGGTGTAGGCATTGCCCATGCTTTTGCGCATGGCCTCGAGCTTAGCGCTCATTGCGAGATTTCTCGATAGATTTTGGCCATTTTCAATTTCATTGAAACGATTAACTATTACTGCCGATCTTCCATCAATATAGCCCATCTGGAAATTTACATCAAACTCGACATTGCCTTTAAAGCCTGACTTGTTATCCTTATCTTCTTTCAACATACTAACTTTGACTTTGGCAAGCATTTCGGCCTCTTTGAGGATAAAATCGCTTTTGCTCTTGTAATATTCAATGATTCTTTGTTTGCCTTTTTCCATGAATGCCTGATATTTAGCATCAACGGCTTAAAGATTTTTCAATGTAGCCTTATAAGCTTTAGTTTCTGTTTCTCCTTCTCATTTGAGCCTTACAGTGCTGTTAACCTTCAATGCCATCACAGATATAAGGAACATGAAAACTGAATACTTTTCATACTAAACATTTTTTCTATTGTTAAAAAGTTATTCCTCGCCAATTACTAATTTAGCCTCGCCTAATCCCTTCATTATCAATTTAGAATTAATGGTGCATTTATCTTTTAAAGATTTTTGTAGACCCTCAGCCCAGGTTTGTGTATCTAAAGGATCGCCATTGTCATCAATCAAAGGAATTCTAACCTGTTCGAATAGCATCATATTTTCAGTTGCATCGGTATTATTAAATCTTCCTTGTACAGTATTGTCTGAAATCCAATTTTCAATGATAGTTTTTAGTTCTTCTCCATCATATTCACTTTCCAAATCACCATCGAATGAATCCAATTTTCTAATTCTTACGATTATTTCTCTGCCATCTTCAAATATTCTGCCATTGTCGTCAACATCAGTTTCTGTTTGAGTTTCTGTTGATGGTGTTGTACCCGGAGGATTAACTACAGCAGATTTAACATCAGGTCCTGTCACAATCTCAGGTTCAGGCGTTCTTACAGGTGGTTCAGGCTCAGTTATCGGTTTTGCTAAGTTCTCAGATTGAACTGCTTGACTATCCAGTTCCTCAGTTTCCTGGTCAGCCTCAAAACTTTTATCAAGATCTACTTCAAAACCAACTTCTCCTCCATTTTCAAATTCTCTGCCATTAGCCAGCAGCAGGATCATTCGAAATAGCGTCTGAATTGGCCGCATTAAGATATCCGATTACATAAGACCTAGCTTGATTTATCTCACTGTCGTATATCTCGATAAACAGTTCTTGATTTTCAGGACCAATATTTTTGAAAGCACTGCTATTCTCAGCTCTTATTATTTCATATGCCCCTTCATCGGAGTTAAGCATATTTTTAATATATTTTTTGCCTTCAGTTTTTCCTGCATTTCTTGCAATTTTACGCGTATTTTCTGTCTCCGGCGAAGCTATTTTATCCGTGAGTGTTTCTGCATTATTTAATCCGCTTGTAACTTGCAATCCAAGCTGATACCCCTCTGTTTTACCAAGTTGATAAGTTGAGTTATTGCTCAATTCTTCAGGTTCCTTGCCATTTTTTACAGCATTAACAAATATGATTTGCTTTTCATTGAGCGCGCCTGAAGGAAATTGAGCTCCCGCCTCGGCATAGCCAGCCAAAAAACCTCTCTTTCTAATACCTTCTTTATCAATGAATTCATTCACTTTTTTCTGCGCATCTGCAATGGCAGACAAATATCCATTTTTATACTCATTCAAATATGCATCATCATGTATTTTCTGGCTACCTTTTTCCAGATTGTTCATTACAGCAGCGACAATTTCAGCTTTCCCTGAAATTTGCGCCTCAGCAATAATATAATCCCCCTTAGTTTCTTCTTCCTCCACTTGTTGAGGTTTATCTGTATCCTGCGTATCTTTTTCGTCCTCTTTGGTTTCTGAAATCAGATCCAAAGGGGCATCTTTCAAATTTTCAGGTACTGGGATTCCCTTACTGATTAGAAAGATTTTATGCCAGCTATTAAAATGCAGATTGTAAGCAGATACAAAGCTAGCGCCATTGGCATTGAGTGCCTGCTTTTCATTCCATTCCTTATTGCCTAATCCCAGCGAATTTAGAACAGAACCACTTAAATTCTGAAATTGGGCTTCCTTCTTTCCCGCCTTATACCCTTCGTTGTAATAGGGCTTATCGCTTGGGTTCTCATTTTCTCTACCACTCATGGCTGTATTGTATCCCTCCAAAAAATTGCCCCCTAGCTTCGATCCAATGGTTTTTCCAAGATTATAGGCATTTTCATAAACTTTCCAAAATTTAGTCAAAATCTCATTTTCCTTAGCTTTTTCGGCCTCTTTCCAATGAGATTTAATAAATGCGACCTTTGTTTTATTGTCTTTCGAATGTTTTTTATATTTAGCCTGCGGATTTTCGCCTTTTTTTTCGTTGCTTTTGGAATATTCAAACCATTCTTTTTCCACCTCTTTACTTGTCTTCGAATGCAATTTTTTCAAATCCGCATTTTTTCCACTTACTTCTAGTTTATTCCAGGCATCATCTCTCAATGTTTTGTCATTAGACAGTTTTGGTACTTTTTTGACCTGCCCCCCTGTCATTACATTTTTATTGTAGCCCTGTAAAAAGCCTCCTTCAAAATCGGGTCCCTTTTTCTTAGCCTCCTCAAATATTTTCTCAATTCTTTTATCCAGATCACCTCTTTTCTCAGCTGGCATTTTTCTCAATTTAAAAATCATTTCGCCCATTTTGAGGCCGATTGTATGTCCCTGCTGATATTCGCTGCTATTAGCGTTTTGTGCCGATGCTCCACCCTGATTTTCCTTGCGCGTTTTTTTGGCAACAGCTCTGCCTTTGTTCTCCTTGTCGTAGGCTTTGTTATAATGTTCATAATAACCACGTTGATACAGGGCATCTTTGCTCCCATCTACAGCAAGTCTTATATCTAATGTATTTTTTGTGATCAGATCTATTTTTGCACTAATTTCCTGCTCCTCTGCTCCTGGACTTTGGTTGGCCGGATTTTCTCGCATACGTTTAGCTGCAAGACCCGATAGTTTTCTTTTAAGTTCATCCCTGATACTTGCAGCCGAACCTGCCACCTCTCCCAAAGCCTTACCACGCAAATATCCGTCATCTGCACTCATTTTCGCATCTTTATCCTGCTGTAGCTTTTTCTTATATTGAGATGTGCCTTTATTGTAGGAAGTAAAATATCCTCTATCATATTTTGCTTGCTGCTCCCCACTCATAGCCTGTTTGTGCAGCTGCTGTTTTTTAAAAAGGTCGTAAACCTGCGGCTTTATTGTTATGGGTGAGCTTATGTAAGTACTCATTGAAGCAGATCCAGACAAAATATTGATTGCAATTGTGCGCTCATCGCTAATATTTGACAACTTTAAGGCAGCCGAAAGAGTTCCAATTGCTGTACCCATCACAAAATGATTGTCATTGCCCAAATCTTTTTCACGCTTCGCCCTCAATGCATTATCGGCCTTTACCTTATCGGAATGTCCTTTGTTGTAACCCGCACTTACTCCCTTGGCAGCAAGCGTAGTCTCTCCCTTGTCGTTTTTCTGATTCATCAGCTTGTCGCGCTCCTCTGCCTGAGCCGAACTCATGCCGTTCAGTCCCAGATTATAACCAAAATCGTAACCCGAACGGTACTCCGGATTTGTCAAAAGTGCAGCTTCGGCTGCTTTTTTTGTATCTATTTCGGCTTTTTTTGCATCGGCCCTACCCTTGTTGTATCCTGCGTAAAAACCCTTGTTTTTTAGCGCTTCGGGACTTGGGTCAGCCTCTTTTGGCAGGTTGGGGTCAGGTACATAACTATCGGCCAATGCCAGCAATTCTGCCGATCTTGCCTTATCTTCGGGTGTTTTACTAACCGATTTTGTGCCGGCCTCTATACCCATTCGCTTTCCTTCCTGGTAGGCCGGATTTTGCTCCATCTGCGCCTGTTTCTGCTTGGCCACTTCCAGTTTCAATCGGCGCCCTTCGGCAAAACCCTTACTATAGCCTACATAATAACCCGATGTATATTTAGCAGTCTTACCTTCTGTACTTTCCGCATGTTTTTTTGTTGTAAATTCATTCAAACCATCTTTATATCCTGCATCCTTAAAACTCTTGAAACTCGTCACCCCATCAGCGATTGTTAGCACCTCCCCATAACCTGCCGATCGGCCAATACTAAGCCCTACTTCCTGGCCTTCATTGAATTCAGCAGCCTCCCGCGCTGCGTTAGGGTCGGGCTGGCTTGTCTGCTGATTCGGATCGAGCAAATTTTCGAATTGCACTTGGGCGGCTGATTTCACAGGTGCTGTTTGAGCTTCGCCACTACTAGTAGTTTCACCTGAACTATTTTCTGTTCTGGCAGCTGTTGGATCACCACCATCATCACTATTATTCACAGTTCTTATGGCACTTGCATCCCCATCATCAGCTGCGGCAGAACGCCCCTCTTCTACATGCACATTGCTGATAATATTTTGCAGGGTCGATTGAGCAGAGTTTGCAGTGGCCGATGCTCCACTATTATCGGCTGCTGCGCTCAGCTCAGCAGTATCGGGTTCTCCAACATCGTCTGTATCTTCGGCTTCTTCTTCTGTTTTAGCGGCAGGCAAAACCATTTCATCTCCTTCGTCCATGCTGTTGCCTGCCCCAAGATCTTCACCGCCTGCCGATTGATTTTCCATACTCGCAACTTGCCCCGATGAAGTATTTTCTACAGCAGCAGGTGCTACCAAATCGTCTGTGGCATTATTGGCCATGTCATTTTCACTGTTTACGGATGCACCCAATTGGCTAATACCTGCACTTAGCTCCACATTGCCACCAGGCTCGGCATTGGCCACAGCTAAACTTTCCTCTTCATTGCTAATGGCATTTACACTTATCTGTGTATCTTTTTCCTCAAGCTGTTCGGCAACTTTGGCTACATATAGTTTCGACTCTTCTGTATTTTCGGGATTGGGCATAGTAAAACTTAAAACTAAGTAAAAGACATAATTGCCCACAATTTAAATATTTTACCAATTTTTGCCAAAGGCTTTCCAATATTTTTTATTTAATTCTAAGTTAGTTTACTTTTGAAAGGCTAAAAACCTTTATTTTATAGTATTATCAACAATTTATCTTCTAAATAAAAATTAAATCACCTTAACTTTAGCAATCATAAATTTAAAAAAAACTCTTTAATTAATTTCGAAATGTAAAGAACAGTTTATACTTTTAGCCTGATTAAATAATTAAAGTTGAATTTCGAAACAAAATGGAACTGCGTTCTTTGGCACAGCTTTTGTTTTTTTTATGAAATTCTTTAAAATAAAAACTTACACAATTATGCAAATCTCCAATTTCCTTCAAAAATGCTTCGGCATTGCCCTGGTATCAGGCACCATTCTTTTTGGTTCAGCTGCCCTTATCGCTACCATCAATCCTGCAAAAGCCGATAATCCTACGACAGAAAATAGTACTGGAAAGATTATGATGGATCAAATAAATGTTCAAAAAGATGGAAAATCTTTTTATCAAATAATTGTATGGGATACCGAAAGCGGTAAATCTAAATTGTATTTTTTGAGTTGGTCAGAGAATGTCTGGAAAGTCTCATCCAATCAATTACCCTCTAGTCCAATTTACTAAAATTTTTAACAACTATGGGACAGGTACAAAAGCTAACCATTGAGGGGTTTAATACAATTGATTGTACAGGAACAGCAATTGGTAAAATAGAGTTACAAGTTAATCCTGAAAAATTATCATTCAAATATGATATCAATTGGGATGGTGGTGGTGACGAGGAAAATGCCGGAGAAGGCGCAGCGGGGGAGTCTATTAAAATATTAGGCGCCCCATCTTATGAATTCCCTGCTTTTGAAATCCCTATCTTTCTCATAGATGCAACTGGTGTATTACCTGCTCCTGGCAAAATAGTTTTAGAAGAAGGTGGTATGCCCTCGGTATTGCCCTATATCACCGAAATGAAGAAGATTTGCTACAATTATATTGAAAAAATTCATGGACCTCCCTTCGTGAAAATTACCTGGGGTAAAATTATGCCAGCCTCTGCCAATGCCCAGGACCAGGTGGATGGTGTTTTCAAGGGCAGACTGAACAGCATGAGTGTTGAATTCACCCTTTTTGGGGCTGAAGGAAATCCAGTAAGGGCAGAAATCACTATGTCATTCGGTTCTGCTATTAATCCTGAAACCAGACCAACCGGTAATTCTCCCGACCTTTCGCACCTAATAGAAGTAAAATACGGCGACAACCTGCCCAAACTTTGCAAGGAAGTATATGGATCGCCAGAGTTTTTCCTGCAAATTGCAAAAATAAACAACCTGCCCTCTATTTATGCCATAGAGCCGGGTATGCAGCTTTTGTTCCCGCCATTAGATAAGGCATCGAGATAATGTAGAAGATTTTTGGGCCTAAACCCTAAATTGAGACATATCCATTTTCCTCAAAGGTCAAAATTTTTTATAAATTTTGACCTTTGCTTTTTTTTTGGTACTTTTGGAAAACTTTTTTTTAGATTACTGATATCATCTATCTAAATTCATATTTAAAAAAGGCTAATAGTCTAGCATCGCTAAGTCTAACCTTTAATTTTTAATTTCATCCATGAAAGCATTACCCATTGGCATACAAGATTTTGGAACCTTAAGAAGCGGAGATTATCTCTATGTGGATAAGACCGAGGTTTATTATGATGTTTTTTTGGAGGGAAAATATTTTTTCCTGTCCCGTCCCCGCCGATTTGGAAAATCTATCATGTTGTCCACCCTGAAATATTTATACCAAGGAAAAAAGGAGCTTTTCAAAGGGCTCTGGATTGAGGATAAATGGAATTGGGAGAAAACTTATCCAGTGATTCATGTGGATTTGAGCAAAATTGATACGAGGAATAGTACCCTTCAAAATGGCCTGCTAAATCAAATGCGGGAACATGCAAAACAATTCGGCATAGCACTTCGGGAAGATTCTGCTGCTGCATGTTTTCAACAATTGATTTCGGAATTGGGCAATGGCGAAAACAAATGCATCGTACTGGTAGACGAATACGACAAACCTATTACAGATTATATAGCAGAAGATGAAATTTTAAAAAAACATATAAAAGAACTGAAGTCATTCTACGGTATTTTGAAAGGGGCTGATCAATATCTACACAAAGTGGTTATCACAGGGGTTTCAAAATACGGCAAGGTTTCTATCTTTTCCGATCTGAACAACCTGAACGACATCAGTATGAATGCTGAAAGCGCAAAGATTTGCGGTTACACACAGGAAGAACTTGATCTGCTATTTGAAGATCGATTTATTTTTGGCGCTCAAAAATTTAAAATCAGTATTCATGAACTGACAGCCTCTGTTAAGAGTTGGTACAACGGCTACAGCTTCGATGACGATTTATCTGCAAAACTTTACAACCCTTTCTCTATTCTGAATTTTTTCGATAAGTATCAATTTAAGAATTATTGGTTTGAAACTGGAACGCCAACTTTTTTGATGGAGCTTATATCGCAAGAAAAAATAGATCCGGCCCGTTTGGAGTACCTAAAGGCAACTGATATTGTTTTTAAATCTGCTGACATTCAGCACATCGATGCCCTTTCTTTGTTGTATCAAACAGGGTACCTGACTATTAAAGATATAAGCGGACATTATGAGCGCCGACGCTATGTTCTGGGTTTTCCCAACCACGAGGTAAGATCCTCTTTCATGATTTATCTGCTCTCTCAGTATTCAGGGGAATCTCCTACGCTGGTGAGCAGCGATGTCATCATAAAAATACAGGACGCACTTTGGAATAGAACATGGCCCGAGTTTTTTGAGGTTTTAAATCATGTCTTTTCAACTGTTCCTTATCAGATTTTCAACAGCAATGAGGCCTATTATCACTCTTTGGTGCATGTTACACTTACGCTGACAGGAAATTTAGTGCTGTCGGAACTAATGAGCAACAATGGCAGAATTGATACCGTACTCGAAACCGACGATCTGGTAGTCATTTTCGAATTTAAAATCGACAGCAGTGCCGATCTAGCCCTTGCTCAAATTCATGAGAAAAAATATGCCGAACGATATAGCAAAAAGGATAAAGAATTGGTTTTAATCGGCGTAAATTTCGACAGCGCAAAAAGAAATATCACAGATTATAAAGTCGAAATTTAAAACTTTTGACCAATCTGAATTTGATAATCCGATGCTAAAGCATCGGTATCCAATCTGATGGTTTTAACCCAGGACTGACCCGGTTGCTGACAAACCGAAGCTAAAGCATCGGGCTCTAATGGTGTTGTTTTTTCTGAGCTTAAAAGCATCAGAAAAAATTTAAAAATCTGATGGTTTTAACCCAGAACTTTTTCTGTAGGATGACCTTCAGGCTATTATTAAAAAAGGCGCCCAATGGATCATTGGACGCCTTTACGAATATGTTAGGTTAACTTATCTGTTGAAATAATAATTCATCCCAAAATTAAAACCCAAAGTATTGATATCTAGGATATTAATACTAGTGTTAATGGTCTTTTCGTCCGAATTATCTGCATCTGTTTCTGTGCTAACATTCACAGAAAAGATATTACCCAAACCAGCTTCCAATCCTATTTTTGGAGTTGGGAAGTAGAGTATACCAGGGGCAATACCTGCAAAAATTGTAGTGATAGGATCATTATCGACCGTTACTGAACCTGTTTCAATTTTGCCGGTTCGGGAGTTGAAACCAAGGTTCAAATCTCCAGTAAAGAAGAATTTGCGCTCATCGCCCAAGCCCATCGCATATCGACCAAAAAGTCCTACGCTAAGGTCCATTGTGCTGGTTTTTACTTCAACCGCCCCCTTCGTTTTGGAGAAATTATTGCCATAGCCCAATAGGAGACCTGCAGCAAAGTTATCGGTAAAATAGTACCCGATTCTTGGGTTGATGTGGAAGGTTAAGCTTTGAGGACCCTCTATGATAGTCGAACCGTTTTGGTGGTACTTTTCATCGCCCATCGACAGCCCCAAACTTCCACCGGCGAATAATCCTGTACCAACCTGTGCCTGTGCAGCTGCAGCTGTAAATAGTGCAAAAACTGCAATCAAAATGAATTTTTTCATGTGTGGCATATTTTAAAATGTTAATAATAACACAAAGATAAGCCCTGAATTTTTCACAGAATCATATATGACACATTATTTGTATATAAATGATCGATATCATAAATACAGCAAAATCATTTTGAAAAACAAATTATTATGTATGTAAAAATATTTAATTTGGTTACTTCTGACTTCTAACATCTTCTCGTCCAATAGACAAGACTAAAATAAAAATTGTAACTTCAAATTTCAAATTTCAAATTTCTTCCCGATAGCTATCGGGATTCTAATTTCAGACTTTAGTTTTCTAATTTCAGATTTCAGACTTCTTCTCGTCCGAAAGACGAGACTGACTTCTTACTTTAGTTTTAATACAGATAACACCGATGAACCCTTGAAAGAGGCCGGAAAAATGGCGTCGATAATAATTGAAACATTAGCAATAAAACGGTGCAAAAGTCTCGCAAATCCAGGCTTTGGACCTTTAAGTACCGTATTGCGTTGTTTTTTGATGCTAAGAAGAATCCTTGCGGGCAGGTAAAGCATCTTGAAGAAAAAGCGATTAGCCAGCAGTTCAGCACTGATAGCGCTACTCTGCTCTTTCATCATATTCAGGTTATAACGGCGATAGTGTCCGTTAAATTCATCGTAGTTCGACCATATTTCCTGACATGCCGGCACCGTGATGATAAAATGTCTGAGGTTGGGAAAATTCTGTTTCAGTTCGTTCAAAAAAACAGTCGGATCGGGTAGGTGTTCAATCACATCAAAGAGCGTGATAACTTTGATTGAATGTCTGAAATCTTCGGGCAAGGTATTCGCATCGACACCAATTTGTATATAATCTTTCATATCCTCCAGCAAAGGCACCTGATCGGCTAATTCCACACCCCAGCAGTCGATACCATGCTGACGGAAATAGCGCAGCACATCGCCACGTCCACAGCCAACCTCCAGTATTCGGTCGCCTGGCTGACAATACTTTTTTACAACTTTCAGCAGTGTCTTGTTTCTGGCTATCTGCCAATATTGATATTCGATTCCTACGGGATAGAGATGCTCGTAATGATCGGCCTGAAATTCTGTTTTAGACATGATATTATTTCATTTTTTGTAATAATTGTTCATAGGCCTGTGCCTTAGTTGAGTTGGCAGCCCGGTGAATTTGTGCAGCAAATTGAATGATGTCTTTGCGTTGCCCCTCCATTTGAACCAACTTTTCGACATAATCAATTGCAAAAGCATGTTTATTCTGAGTTGAATAGATATATGCCAGCTGTTGGATGGAGGGTGTATAACGCTCATTCAATTCAACAACCTTGAGGTGCAATTTTTCTGCTTCGTCAATTTTGTTTTGATTTTGCAGTCCGACTGCTTTCATATACAAGCCATTATCCCAATTTGGAACCAAAGCAAGTGCTTTGTCGAGGACCATAGTTGCGCTGTCGAATTTAGCAGTGGAAAGGTAGGCCTGCCCCAGTCTAAGGTGAGCGATTTCACTGTCGGGATGTTTATCAATTTCTTTTTTCATAAGTTCTATAGCTTTTGGAAAATCTTTGGCTTTCAGTGCCTGTTGAGCTTCGTAAGCAAGGTGTTCGGTATCTTTATAAATGGTGAGCACCGGTGTATTATTTGCCTTAATATTGTGTACAGCATAAGATTTCACTGGCCATTTTCTGATTGCCTGCTGTTCGGGAGCTACAAATCGTGAAATGTAAAGTGCGTAATCCCATTTCTGGTCATCTCTGTTGTAATATTTCGAATACAAAAGTTTAATTTTCTTGCCAAATTTCTTAGAATAGGAATAGGCTACAAAATGAGAATTGGTGGTAACTACAACAGGATTTTGTTCGGTGGCATTTTTGAAAACATCCTCTTTTTCAAGATATTCCATGCCTTGTTTCAGACTGGTTCCCCAATAATCCAATTCGAATTTGCCAAATGCTCCATTTACACCGCCAATAATAGGATTGAAATAGACATAGGGCAGATGTGGATTTCTAGCGATGAAGATAGCAGGTTCTACTAATAAAAGTGTTATTAGTCCTGCAAAACCATAGCTGAATGCTTTTTTTGCCGGTAAAGTTTTAAATAGTCCGAACCAGCCGACACTGGCCAATACCACCATCGGCGGATAAGAGAAATAAAGGTGTCTCCAGCCGTCGTACAAGGTCGATTCTTTGAAAATAACATAAAAAATTGGAAAGACAGAGGCAAAAATTACCAGATGCAGCGGACTGATGGTGTAATCCTTAATAATTTTTCCAATAAAAGGCAAAAAGAGCGCAAGCCCGATCAAAACGGCGATGGGAATGGTATAAAGCATCCACACAAAGGAATAATACCAGGGACAACTTTGTGCCCAGATTAAACCGCCATTGAATAAGAGTTTGATATTAACACCACGTTTCGACATTTCAGAGAGGGCCTCGAAAGGATGTCGCAGTGGATCGACTAGTCCAAAGGGCCAAAAAAGCATTGCCAGAAAATAACCGGCTACAACTGCAAGAAGGGCATATTTGGCAATATTAAATAATCTTTTAGTGTTGCCAAGGGCAGACCCCAGACCATAACGACGCCAAAGTTCAATGCCAATAAACATTCCAAGGTATCCTATCAAGAGTAAACCTCCGACACGCGTACTTATGGCCAGACCAATTCCCAAAGCCAAGCCAATAAGCGTACTTCGTTTGGGTTTCTCCATCTCCCCCAGCAAAACGGCACTGTAATAAACCGATATGATATAACCTGCAGCGAAAGGAATATCTTTGGGATTCATGAGCGAATCACCCAAAAATCTGGGCGAGAAAAACATAAGTGCCAGCGCCAGCAGCCCCATATACCAGCCCCCAATCAATCTTGCGAGCAATGCAGTAAACAACATGGCCAAAAAACCAAGCGAGGCATTGAATACGTGCCGTACGCTGTGATAAGTCTCATTCATTGGGTCATTGGTGCCCAAGGCAGCATTTGCCAGCGTAGAGGTAAAATCGAAAAATCCACCGTAAAAATGCATCGAGCCTTTTTCGGGGGCATAGTTGAGGGCAGTAGTATCTTTGCCCATCGTTGTATAAAACTTGTAAAGGGCCTGAGCGTAATCGTTCTGATATTTATCGTCCTCGTTCACACCCACATTTACTGACATGAAAGCCATGCTCAGAAACATGAGCAACGCAGTTCCAATGAATATCTTTTTCAGCAAACTGTCATGCGGAGTGCTGGTATCAATAGCCTTTGGCAGCTCTTTTACCGGTTTTGGCGTAGTTGGAGCCTCGTCCAAATTAAACCCCTTTCTCGTTTCGGTTTTCTTTATTTCGTTGCCGCTTTGATGCTCTTTGAGTGGCTTCTTTTTAGACATATCAACTGTTTTTACAATATTTTTGCTAAGATTGGTACACAGTACCCTAATTAACATCCAAAAATAGACATTCTTATTTAATTTTTTAAAATGAAGCAGTTAAAAGTGATATCGTGAGAAATTGAACTTGTTTTTCAAGAGCTTTATATAACTTTGCAGCGTTATCAGAACAGAGTAAAATGGACATCATTACTAAATATTTCCCGCAGCTGAATGAGCTGCAAAAGCAGCGTTTCGAAAAACTGGATGAATTGTACCGCTATTGGAACGATCAGATAAATGTGGTATCGCGCAAGGATATCGATAATCTTTATATCCATCATGTCTTACATTCGCTGGCTTTAGCAAAGGTTATTAGCTTGAAGCCCGGAGCAAAAATCATGGATTTAGGCTGTGGTGGCGGATTTCCCGGTATACCATTGGCCATCATGTTTCCCGAAACAGAGTTTCTGTTGGTAGACTCTATTGCTAAGAAAATAAAGGTCTGCGGAGAAGTTGCCATTGCGCTGGAGCTGGATAATGTGCGCGTAAAAGCCGAGCGTGCCGAGAATATCAAAGAAAAATTTGATTTTGTCGTGACCCGCGCTGTTGCTACTGCCGATAAGCTTCATAGCTGGTCTAAAAATTCTCTGCTGACGAAGTCGAAACATGCCATGCCAAACGGCATCTGGGCCTACAAGGGGCTCACAAATCTAAATGAGGAATTGGCCTTACTACCTAAAGGCGTTTACAGCGAAGTTTTTCCTATGAATGATTTTTTCGAAGAGGAATTTTTCGAGACGAAGGCGCTGGTATATATGGGGTAGTAAGCAATAGGTTATCCTTATCGACAAGGACTCTGTCCTGTTTTTTGAATATTTTACATTGAAGCTCAAAACCCATAGCAGTTCCTATAAAATTCAAGCCCCTCAAAAATCAGCTCCTTTGACACCTGAGCATCAAATACTGCATCGCCAATGCCGTTTAAAAGGCTGAAACTGACTCCTCCCCTATTTTTCTTGTCATTCATGAGCAGCGTCTTAAATTTTTCGGCATTAAAAAAATCTAAGGGTCGGTAGGGATATAGAATAACGATTAAATCAATGATTTCCTTCAATTCTGCATCGGAAAGCGAATGCAGTTTATTTGAATAATATGCCTCACAAAGCATGCCTATAGCTACTGCCTCGCCATGTAACAGGGAATATTCTGTTTCGAGGCTGAGGCTCTCCAGGGCATGTCCGATCGTATGTCCAAAATTAAGGATTTTCCGCAAACCATTTTCCTCGGGATCCTGCTCAACAACGAAAGTCTTTAGTTCGGTCGATTTTTTTATGATGCGCTGCCAGTCTATATTTTCAGCGTTGAGCTTTTTAATTTTTTTAATTTCCTCCCAGTAGTTTTTATCAACAATCAGTGCATGTTTAATAATTTCGGCAAAGCCGCTGCGCAGTTCATTAAATGGCAAGGTTCTCAAAAATCCATCGTAAATACAGGTGGCAGCTGGATGCCGAAAAACTCCGACCGAATTTTTTACATTTCCAAAATCTATACCCAACTTTCCACCTACAGAGGCATCGACCATAGATAACAAGGTGGTTGGAATTTGTACAAAATCGATTCCCCGTTTGTAGGTTGCAGCACAAAAACCGCCCATATCGCCAATCACACCTCCGCCGAGGTTAATGAGCAAAGCATTTCGATCAGCTGCTTTTCGAAGTAGAAACTGCCAGATATCTGTACAGGTAAAAATGTTTTTGTATTGCTCGCCCGAAGAAATCTTTATTTTTTCTGCAGGCAGTCCCAAAGCATCTTCGATGATAGGCAAGCAATGCAAATTGGTATTTTCATCTACCAAATAAAAGTAACTGCTGTACTGTTTTTGACGCAACAGATTCCAAAGTTGGGCAAAATTTTGATCTTCAAAATAAATCTGCATCTTAAAAATCCATTCCAAGTGACAGGTAAACCATCGGCGTTTGTAAATCCCCTGTTTCTACACCCCAAGCATAATCCATACGGATGAAATAACCCAGAAAAACAGTGCGTAAACCAAATCCAAGCCCCTGAACAATGGGGCGACGGTAATAATTGACACGGACACGCACAGGCGATACCACTGCTCCCCCTGTACCAGGATCGATCGTAGTGGTATTGAGCGGATTATCTTTTGAGAAAGGACTTAGCCCCTGCCAGGCTGTACCTACATCGTAAAATGCCACCAACTGCAAATTGCGCAACATGACATTGCTTGGCGGAGTTCTGGAGAGGTATTCTGTAACAGGGATGCGCAATTCAGCATTAATCAAGGCAAAATTGCTACCGTTACGGATATTGTTTTGGAAACCTCTCAATGGTGCTGCCAACATCTGATAAGCAAATTTATCCGCATCTGGCAGCGGGATCGTTTCATTGAAACGTGGGAACATCCAGTTTTCCATACCGCCCAATGAATAAAGCATTTTCATAGTACCAAAAGATGCTGCTGCTGTGCTTCTGAATGCCAAGACGGTTTTATTGTCGAGGCTTATATAATGCCTTGCATCAAATCCCAGTACCATCGTTGGATTCTTAATTTTCATTTTGAATCTTACAGAATCAGCCCCCGTTTCGATATTCTGAAAATAATCGGCAAAAAATCGGGCTTTGGTACCTTTACGGGCATTCAGTCGCAGTGGAATGGTATTGTCATAAATATATTCCAGGCGCAAACCTGCTTGTGAAAAACTGAAAACAGGCACCTCGAGACTATTTCGATTTTCTGAAATTAAGGCTACCTTATCGGCCTGAAAACTGACAGTACCTTGAACACTTGCAAATTTTGTCAAAGGATATCTCAGTTCGGCCATCGCCATATGTTTGATGTTTCTGCCCTTTGCGCGCCAGGGTTCATTGGTAAGGGTATCGGTAACCAGATAGTCATCGGTACGACTTCTGCGATAGAGCGAAAACTTCTTATCGAGGCGACTCTTACGGTCTTCGAAAGAAAGGAAATACTCCAAACCGTTCAAGTTTACCGGCAAACGAATACCCATTTCCAAGCGATAATCCTCAAAAATATCGGTAAAACCTGTTTTCATCAATAGTCCCAAGGCAGGGAAACGATATTTGCCTTGTAGATATAAATCCATTCCCCAAAATAGTGGCGTATTATCGAGCTGAAAGGTGAGGTCATCGACCTTAAACAAGTTTCTGTACTTTGATTTACGGTCGGGATTATATTCCACCGTCTTTGCCACGTTTTTTACCGGGATATCAAAACCGCTGGGTTCTTTGCGTACAATTTCACCATTTTCGTTTTCTTCAAGGATAACAGGCTTTATAATGCTGTCAGCCTTAGATTTGGCGGGATTATTTGCATTTGGATCTTTGACATCGTTAAACTCGGTCTGAAAAGTATAATTGTCGATATCAACCTTTGAGGTATCTTCCGATTTTTTTACGAGGGGTCCGCTGGTATCAATCTTATACTCTGCAATTTCCTTGTATACTAGTTCCAGTTCTTTCGCTAGTGAAGAATCAACTTCCACCTTTTCGAATTTCTGTTTTTTCTTTTCTGTAGCCGGTTTTTGAACGCTGCCGAGCAGTCCTGCTTCACGTTCAATTATTGTTCTGTATTTTGTTTTTTCAGGTACCGCACTGCGGTCTTTTTTAATATCGCGCACATAAATCCTAAACTGCCCGTCGCGGTACATAAGATCGGCTACTTTTGATGTACCAATTGACTGACGGTGAATATTTCTGCTATAATTTGTATTTGCATAAATATCCTTTTTCAAGGAAATTAGCTGCAGCGTGCTACTGTCTTTTTTTGTTTCTATTACAATTCTCGATTCGAGAATTTTGGCCTCGTTGCTATCCAGCGGAAAACTTTCTTTGATACTGTCTAATTTTAGGATATATCGATTGCTGATACCATTTTCATCACTCAGGTAAGCAATTTCGTTTTTACCTATGGGCTGAACCGAAAACTCACTGCTAAGACTATTTTTGGTCAAACGAATAAGTTTTCCCTCTTTGTCGGATAGATTATAATAAAAAAGATCGGTTTTGGCATTCAGCGGATGATCGCTTTTATCCGTTTTTAATTTATCCTGCGGACGATTCGATGCAAAAACAATACCCGGGCCATTGCCAAAATTTACCGCAACAGCATTCAGGTCGTCCCACTTATCGGAACTGATAGCTTTCACTTCGGTTCCTTTTAAGATATAAACATCTGAATAGCCTCCTTTTATAGCAGTGACGAGCAGATCTTCCCCCGAAAGTGCCGATACACTCAGCACACGTTCAACACCTTTAATCTGACGGCTTTGCAGTTTTGCATTCGGATTCTCAGCATTGAGGTTGGCAACAAAAACCTTATCGTCTTTTTCAAAAATGACAACTAATTCAGTACTGTTCTTTTTCCAGGCTATAAGTGGATAATTATCGTCGATATCTTCGGTAAGATCTTTCAATCCACTTTTCCATACTTTTTTCGATTTTTGAGTTTCAACCTCAGTCAGAATTAGCCAATGTTCTCCCTGATAATGCTCACTGTGTGCAATATACTTGCCATTTGGGCTCAATGCAATTTCTTTCACAAAAGCATTTCTTTTCTGAATTGCATCAATTTCACCGGCATTAGGGAAAAAGCGATTTTTATTATCATCGCTGTAACGATTTGTGTAATAGTTGAACCAATTGGTTCCCGCTATGGTATAAAAACTACTGCCGAATACATAAAGAAAACCGCTTTCAACACTTCTGTTGATACGGGTCAAGTAGAGTAAATTAGAGATAGAGGCAGTGCCGTGATTTCGGGCAATGTAGTGAAACAGTGAGCGGCCTGCCAAAATCGGATTTTGTTCTGCTAATTCAAGATAATTTGAATACTTCTTTGAAAAAATAATTTCGCGCAGCTCGTCATCTGCTGTTGTGTTCCATTCTTCGGTACAGTAGGCAATAAGTCCCTCGGTATACCAGTTTGGCAAATTGAGTAGCACCGAATTTTGAACAATTTCCTGAAGATTGTTGCCAAAAAGCATTCTGTTCACCAAACAGCGTGCAATCCCTTCACGTAAGAACATTTCGAGATTTGCATGGTTACCGTCAAAATAAACAAGTATCTTATTGTCGAGCAGTTTGGTGCTGCCGCCGGTATTGATAGCAGGCGATTCAAGTCCAACGTTACTTTGGGCAAAATCGCTAAAATCGGTGTAAACAATGATTTCAATTTTTTGCCGAACCTGATATTCCAAAATCGCTTTTAACTCAATGTAGGAAGCTTCGGCAGTTGGCACCAAAAACTTCATAAGGTCTTCATTTTCGGCAGTAAATGAAAATACAAAACTCGGAGATTCGTAACGAAGCCATTTGTAATGATCGTACTGAATTCGGTTTTGTCCAAAGTTGGAACTGACCAACTGGGCATTTAACGAAGTTGCAAGAAAGATTAAAGTTGCAACTCTGATGAAAAATCGGTTTATTTGCATATTATGTATGAGGCCTAACGGCCTAATTGATTTATACTACTAATAATCAGATATTTAAACAAAATAAATATAAATTTTATCCAATCTTTGTTCAAATAACTAACTAAAGTAACGCTTTTTTGGTTAAAATTGTCCAAACTTTTACAAAAAAAGCCTGAATGATTAATATCAGACTATTAAAACTAGATTAACTTATGTTGAAGGTAGAATGTTTTGTTTTCAATATGTTTTATGAAAACACCTTTGTTGTTTATGATGACAGCAAAAAATGTGCCGTGATAGACCCTGGCTGCTACGATCAAAAAGAACGCGAAAAGTTGAAAAAATTTATTGAAAATAAAGGACTTGAACCGGTTTTGCTACTGAACACACATTGCCATGTCGATCATGTTTTTGGCAACCGATTTGTGGCCGAGACTTGGAAATTGAAACTTGCCATACCGGATGGCGAGCAGCCAGTGCTGGAGGCGCTACCGCGTGTGGCACAAATGTATGCTATACCAAATGTGCAGCAATCACCCGATCCGGAAATCCTGTTTAAAGAGGGTGATATTTTTGAATTGGGCAATACCCAGATGAAGGTCATCTCTGCTCCAGGACACTCACCCGCAGGTGCCTGTTTTTATTTCGAAAATGAAAAAATACTGATTGCCGGTGATGTGCTTTTCGAAGATTCAATCGGCCGAACCGATTTACCCGGTGGAGACTACGATACGCTTATCAGAAACATAAAAAATAAATTATTGGTGCTCGACGACGATGTTATCGTTTATTCTGGGCATGGAAATAGCACCACTATTGGCAGAGAACGCCGTCATAATCCTTTTCTTAGCTAATTTTTTCATTTAACAATAACATGAAAAGAACCGAATTAAACGAATTGGGCGAATTTGGGCTCATCAATCATCTTACTAAAAAATTTAGTCTGCAAAATAGCTCTTCGCTCAAAGGTGTTGGCGATGATGCGGCTGTTATTCAATACGGCACTGGAAAAGCAACTGTCATTTCAACCGATATGTTGGTGGAAAATGTACATTTCGATCTTATCTACACACCGCTCAAACATTTGGGTTACAAGGCAGTAGTGGTCAATCTTTCCGATATTTATGCCATGAACGCCATTCCAAGGCAGATTTTGGTATCGATGTCGATGTCGAATAAATATTCAGTTGAAGCACTGGACGAAATCTATGAGGGGATGCGCCTTGCATGTGAGCATTATGCTGTAGATTTGGTGGGTGGCGATACGACTTCCTCCCTAAAAGGCATGACATTGAGCCTCACAGCTGTAGGTGAGCAGGAACCTTCGAAAATTGTGTATCGAAACGGTGCAAAGCCAGGCGATCTGCTCTGTGTGAGCGGCAATCTTGGGGCGGCCTATGTAGGTTTACAACTCCTGGAACGCGAAAAACAGGTTTTCCTGGCCAATCCCAAAATGCAGCCGGTTTTCGATGGTCAGGATTATCTCATTGGCCGTTTGTTGAAACCCGAAGCCAGAAAGGATATTATAGAATTTTTTGCCGAAGCCTCTCTTCTGCCTACTTCGATGATCGATATCTCAGACGGACTTTCATCTGAGGTGCTGCATATTTGCAATCAATCAAAAACAGGGGCAATTGTCGAAGAAATGCATGTGCCGGTTTCGGAACTCACTTACCATAAGGCGCTTGATTTTAATACCGACCCAATTGTCTGTGCCATGCATGGCGGCGAGGATTACGAACTGCTCTTTACCATCAATGCAAAAGATGCCGATAAAATAAAATACAATCTCGATATCAGTATCATTGGTGAAATTATTCCCGCCGCAGATGGTATAAGGTTGCAGACTAAGGCTGGAAGATTTCATGATCTGACTGCGCAGGGGTGGAAGCATTATTAAAATCAGACATCAGATTTTCAGACATCAGATTTTCAGATTTAAAACATAAACTAAATGATTTTATGAATCTATTGTTTTTGTCACTTACTATGTTAAAAGTATACATATCTGACAATCCGACTTCTGAAAATCTGAAAATCTCTAAATAATTTATAATATATTAACTAGCTACTACAATGAATCGCCCAGAAATTGCCCGACTCTTTTACATTGAACTGCAAAAAGTATATGATGCTGTAGGATTTATACCAGAAGCAAAGTTTATGGAATTGGGACATTTGCTGAATAAGCTGATTTTTACCTTTACCGAGGCTGAAAATCTGCATTTTACCACCATGTTTGCCCGGATTGCCTATTCAGGTTACAAATATGACATCAGCAAGGGATTGCAATGGAGAATTCATGCGTTGCGCAAAAAACTGAAAATGGTGCGCAGCAAAAAAATAACTGTAAGCGAGAGAGAATTTCTGGCAGCGCTCAAAACTGTAGCCTTTTCAGTTTCGGCATTTTGCCAGATTCCAGTGCCGGAAAAACTAATTGAGATACTGCCTGAAGATGAAAAACAGGACACAGAAAAAGGCCGTATCCGGATCAAGGAACGCCTCAACTCACTCAAAGTGGCTGTTGTGGATATGGACGAAGCGCAGGAATTTTTGCTTTGTCAAGAATTTGGCACCGATACACCCGAAATTATAAGGGTTAAATACAATGAAACTGCTGTAAATGAACATTTTAAAAGCACTGCTGAACTCATCAGGGATGTTTTTGGCAAAAAGGCCACACTGAATCTTGTAGATGTAATTGTGAATGATGAGGGTGTCTACATTCCAAAAGTTATCGTCCTCGAACCCGATTACCTGGTCGATGTAACCTCTGTTGCCGAATGTTTTCAGGATTTTGGCGCATCCTCGCTGCTATATCTGCTTGGAAAATTCAAAGCAAGAGACAATACTGTTCCGATCATGGTAGGGAACATCGCAAACTTTCTGTTGGATGAGTTACTCAGCAATCCCAATGCAGATTTCAAAAAGACATTTCCAAAGGTTTTTCCAACCAATCCGCTTGCTTTTGCCGATTTTAGCGATGATGATATGCGCAAGATTTTGGATCAGTCGGAGCAGCACTTCGTTTCTATAAAAAATGTAATAAAAAACGATTTCAGGAGAGAAAACATTACAGCTTCCGACTGTTATCTTGAGCCATCATTTTATTCAGATAAATACGGCATACAAGGACGTTTGGACGTTTGGCACAGAGCAGCCAACAGCCGAAAATCTGCCATTGTGGAGTTAAAAAGCGGTAAACCGTTCAGACCAAACCGCTTCGGGTTGAATCCAAATCATTATGCTCAGACTACGCTTTATGACCTTCTGGTAAACTCAGTTTACAGTAATCTGGAGGTGATGGAATACGTACTTTATTCCAAACTTGAAATGAATCAGCTGAAGCCTGCTCCGCCAGAACGATATATGAAGGATGAGGTGATAAAACTTCGAAACGAGCTTGTGGCCATTGACCGACAAATGGCAAGCCTCGATGAGCGGCCACTCGACCAGCTGACCGTTTTGCATCAGCTCAATATGATGAAACTGTCAAAGGCAAGTGGCTTTACTGCAGCAAATATCCAAAAATTTGAGCGCCTGCTACTTGAATCTTCTGAATTGGAACGCCGATATTTCCTGGCCTTTATAGCCTTTACGGCACGAGAACATCTGCTGGCCAAAACCGGGATTGAGGGCAACGAAAGCTGTAACGGCCTGGCATCGATGTGGTTGAACGATTTTATACAAAAAGATCAGAACTTCGAAGTTTTGGGCTATCTAGAAATTTCGGAGAATCACAGCGCTGAGGAGCATTCTATCATCATTCTGAAAAGAAGTGAAAAAACCAATCCACTCGCCAATTTCAGACAGGGCGACATAGCAGTGCTCTATCCGAAGGAAAATGAAGATGACAATGTACTGCGTCATCAGATTTTCAAGGGTTCGATTGCCGAAATTGATGCCGAAAAAGTTGTTTTTAAACTTCACTCAAGACAATATAATGGCTCTATTTTCCAACAGTATAAATCCTGGTTTATTGAGCCCGATATGATGGACAAAAGCTTTGCTGTTCAATTTCAGGGACTCTTCGAATTTCTCGAAAGCAGCAAGGAAAGTAAAGACCTTCTACTTACGGTTAGGCCTCCGTTTGAACCGGTTCAGGACGAAATTGAAATTAATAACCCAAGTTTGAACGACGAACAGCGTAGAATCTTGAAAAAGGCCCTCAATTCGAAAGAGTATTTTCTGTTGGTTGGTCCTCCCGGCACAGGAAAAACAAAATTTATGCTGGCCGAAACGGTGAAATATCTTTTGGAAAATACCAAACAGAATATTTTGTTGCTTGCCTACACCAACAGAGCTGTCGATGAAATTTGTGAGGCTATTCACAGTTTTGCAGAAAATGATTATCTGCGCCTTGGCTCGCGCTACTCCTGCGACAGCCGCTTCGATGGACGTATGTTCTCCGTCGTTACCGAAAAAGTGGAAAAGCGCAAAGAATTGAAGGAAATCATCGATCGGCACAGGATTTTCATTTCTACAGTAGCAACTATTGTGAACCGACCGCTCATACTGAAACTTAAAAAATTTGATACTGCTGTCATTGACGAAGCCTCACAGATTCTGGAACCCTTATTGGTTGGGATGCTTCCGTCATTCCGGCGATTTATACTCATTGGCGACCATAAGCAGTTGCCGGCTGTTGTGATGCAGGATAAGAAAAAGTCGGCAGTAGACGATGAACAGCTTATGGCAATTGGTCTGCACAACCGCAGAAATTCACTCTTCGAGCGATTGTTTAACAGGGCACAGCAGGAGGGTTGGCATTGGGCCTGGGATATGATGTCGCATCAAGGTAGAATGCATGCCGATATCTGTGAATTTCCAAGCAAATATTTTTATAATTCGAAACTACATTTGTTAGCTGCCGAAAGTGGCGGTTCATGGCAGCGCGAAAACCTCGCCTACAGTATTCCGCATAGCGCCGACGAGCTGACATCAGCGCTCTGTTCGAAAAGGGTCATTTTTATACCATCAAGTTCCGACTATGACGGCAATCCAAAAACAAATTTGATTGAAGCAGAAATTGTGGGCAAGGTAATTGACCGATTTAAAAACATTTATGATACTAACGGTTTGGAATTCAGTCATCAAACCCTGGGCGTTATCACCCCGTTCAGAGCACAAATTGCACAAATCAGGCACAAACTAGAGACTTACGGCAAGTCGTACGAACTTTGCAGCATTGATACAGTTGAACGTTATCAGGGAGGCGCAAGAGATATTATCATCATTTCTCTTTGTTTGAATATGACCCATCAGCTCGATGCGGTCGTTTCACTATCGGATGATGAAACAGTTGACCGAAAATTGAATGTTGCACTTACCCGAGCCCGCAAACATTTGGTAGTTATTGGTAATGAATATGTGATGAGACAGGATGCCCGGTACAGTAAATTATTGGATTGGATGAAATCTTAGAAAATCAGCCTTTATGTCAATCACAGATAGCCATTTAGAAAAACTAAAAGATCTTGCACGAAACGCCGGAAAAGCAATGCTCGAAATTTATAACAGTAGCGATTTTGGCATTGAACACAAGGCCGACGATTCTCCGCTGACCCTTGCAGACAAAAAATCGAATGAAATTATTTGCAAAGGGATCGAAGCACTTGGATTGCCTTACCCTATAATTTCTGAGGAAAACACTCAGATTCCTTTCGAAATCAGGAAAAACTTCAAAAGATTCTGGTTAATTGACCCTTTGGATGGTACAAAAGAATTTATCAATAGAAATGGCGATTTTACCGTAAACATTGCACTCATCGAAGATAAAAAACCGATCGTCGGAATTATTTATGCGGTCTGTGAAAATGAACTCTACTGGGCCATAAAGGGACAGGGTGCCTACATCGAGATCAACCATGAGATTCGAAAATTACAGGCTGCACAATTCGATTTAAATGCAGCAGCAGTAAGAGTTGTAGCATCGAGATCGCACCTCAATAAGGCAACAGCGCAACTGATTGATAAGCTAAAAAATCCGATTATTACAAACAGAGGCAGTTCCCTGAAATTTATGATGCTAGCCAATGCAACTGCAGACTACTACCCTCGAATGTCGCATGTAATGGAATGGGATGTTGCCGCTGCTCAAATTATTTTGGAAGAAGCCGGGGGCAAGGTAATTGACCCAACGACAAAAAAGCCATTGGAGTACAATAAATTAGATATGATTATTCCCTCATTTATAGCATGTGGAATAGGGGGCCCAGCGTAATACTAATTTTCATCTGTTGATACAGCCTTGTTTTCCGTTTCCTGTACAGCGGGACTAGTATAACTCAATGGGTCCTGATTGTAGATTTTTACCAGATATTCGTAAACCGCCGGCATATTGTCCTTCATTAGTTGAGGCAAGGCAAAAAACTGTTCTGAACACATTTCGAAAAGCTCATATTCTTTTAATGCAGTATAGCTGAAAATATAATTTGGATTGAAAGCTCTGTTCTGATGGAGTTCATAAATCAATTTTTCCCTGTCATATGGAATTTCGCTGTCCTGAATGTTATGTTGAAGCTTAAATAATTTTGCGAATCCGTACAAAGCGCTGTCGTAGTACTCCTTGGGATTTTTTAAACCAGGAACAAACATGTTTACAGCGATCAGCAAACAGTCAAAAATTTCACGGTTCACCTCGACCGAATGCAGCTGATGGCTCATTTCGGGTGTAATAAATGTTCTTGGGAACAAAATCACCGCTGCCAATTTGGGGAAAAATTCTTTTTCAAAGGGAAATCCCATAGTAAATTGTATTGCCGAGGCAGACACCAGTAATTGAATATCGCCGGGTATTTTTTCAGCAGAACGCATCTGAAATTTTTTCTGTTCACGAAAAACACTGACCCTTTTTTCAAATTCAACTTTGTGTTCTGCTCCAAGTCTTCTATAATAAGGAAAGTGCTTATCGAGAATATCAATTTCCATTCCAGAGAGTCCCTCAGGATGCCGGCCTATCCACCATTCATAGATTGCTCTTTTAAGTAAAAAGCCCGAAAGACCAGTCACAAGTGGAATTACCATCAGCCATTCATAACCTGGAATATAATTGAAAAATGCAAGATAACCCAATATCCCCAACAGAATGGCAGAAGGTATAATGAGGAGTGCAACAATTATCATAATTTGAGAAATTTCGATGTTTAATGCTAAACTAAAACGTTTTTTTGTCAACTATTAGTGCGAAAAAGCAAATGTTTAATTAAATTTGACAAAAACCAACGAATCAAAGTTCAATTTTAAATATTTTTTGAAATTTATTGACACAAAGTCTGATATAATTTCTAACTTCGAAAGCTTATCATAAAAATTCAATTAAAAAAAGGAGTCATCCTTTAACTTAAATTATTAAAATTCAAACAACTATGGAAATTCGCCGCTTATTCGACATCCCATATTACCAACAAAAAAATTCTCCTTTGAAACAATCATTGGGAGGAATGCACGTGACCGGGAAAAATTATTCCTACTCAACAGATGAATTTGTCAAGCTGGCCAACAAAGTTAGTCTTGGCTTATTGCAAATGGGTGTAAAACCAGGCGATAAAATTGCTTTGATTTCTTATAACAACCGCCCAGAATGGAATATTATGGATATGGGCATGATGCAAATTGGCGCCATCAATGTCCCTGTTTATCCAACTATCAGTGCTTCAGACTATATTTACATTTTTAATGATGCCAATGTAAAATACTGTATTGTCGGTCATGGCGACCTGCTCGAAAAGGTTAGAACTGCACAAAAAGATATTCCAAGCCTTCAGGCAATTTTTACCTTCGATGAAGTTGATTCGAAGGGACAGACTGATGCAAACGGAGCCGAGGTGCTCCATTGGGAGCATATTTTTTCCGATAGTAGTGATTTTTCTGCTGTTGAACAAATCAAACAGACGATAAAGCCCGAAGATATTGCTACCATTATCTACACCTCAGGAACAACCGGAAATCCCAAAGGCGTTGTCCTTTCACATCATAATATCTGTACGAATGTGCGCGATGTTTTGCCTTTTATTCCATTAAATACCGGCGAGATCGCCCTTAGTTTTTTACCGCTCTGCCATGTTTTTGAGCGTACAGTTACTTATGGTTATATGGCTAAAGGTGTCAATATTGTTTACGCCCGCGACCTCGAAACACTTTCGGAATCCTTACAGGAAGTAAAACCACATTTCTTTACAACCGTACCTCGTTTGTTGGAAAAGGTCTATGAAAAAATCATCAACAAGGCAAAGGGGGAAAGTAAAATCAAACAGAAAATATTTTTCTGGGCACTGGGGCTTACCGAAAAATATGACTACGATTGGAAAGCCAGTGGTTTGTTGGGAATTCAATGGGCTATTGCCGACAAATTAGTTTTTTCAAAAATCAGAGCCCGATTGGGTGGCCGTGTAAAAGGTATTGTTACTGGTGCTGCTGCATGTCCGCGCCGTATGGCTCAATTTTTCTCAGCTATCGGAGTTCCAATCCGTGAAGGTTATGGTTTGACCGAAACTTCGCCTGCTATTTCTATTAATCTCTTCGAACCGCATCAGGCAATGCTTGGCTCGGTTGGTCCAATCCTTCCAAGTGTAACAGTAAAGATTACCGAAGATGGCAACTACGGTCCTGGCGAAGGTGAAATCATGGTTCAGGGTCCTACTGTTATGGTGGGGTATTACAACAAACCAGAAGACACTGCCGATGTAATGACCGCTGACGGTTGGTTTTTGACCGGCGACATCGGAAAATTTGTCGAAAACAATAAGGGTGTAAAATTCCTGAAAATAACAGACCGCAAAAAAGAATTACTTAAAACATCGGGTGGTAAATATGTGGCACCAACCCCTATCGAATCGACACTTAAAGAAGATTTGCTTGTTGAACAGGCAATGGTTGTGGGCGATAACATGAAATTTGTTTCCGTTATCATTCAACCTACCTTCGACTCGCTCAAAAACTGGTGCAAAGAAAACGGAATTGAATATGGCAGCGATGTCAATGCTGTTTTATCCAATCCAAAGGTAAAAGCTCATTACCAGCAGGTTATCGATGCTGCCAATCCGCAGTTCGGTAAAGTGGAACAGGTGAAAAAATTTGTCCTTGTATCTGATGTTTGGGGCGTTCCCACAGGAGAACTCACTCCAACTATGAAACTGAAGCGCCGGGTGATACTCAGTAAATATCAGAAAGAGATTGATGCTATGTATGCCTGATTTAACTCAAAAAGGCTGCCCTACTAAGGGCAGCCTCTTTTACACTTATGAAACATCAGTTAAAATTTATTTCCATCTGCCTGCTTGGCATTTTGTTACTGCTTTTTTCGCAATCATGCCGAAAGAATAAAAGTCCCCTGTACAATACAGATGACTTAGCGGGACAATGGAAAAGGGTGCTTAGCAGCAAACCAGAATATGATAGCTTGATGTATGTCAGTATCAGTGGCTCAAACGGCAGTGTAGACAGCACTTTTATCTCGGGTAATTTTACTGTGGGTACCATTAAGTGGAAATCCATTACACCCGATGACGACTCTGTTTTTGTTTACAAAGATCTGGGCAGCGACAACAGTTACTACAGTTCCAGAATGACTTATATCAAAAATAGTGACAATGGAATTGAAACACTGTTTTTAGAAATAAACTCTAATGGTGAGGAAAATGGTAGCTGGCAATATTGGGAAAGGCAGTAGTAATCAGTTGCGATAATTTGCACAAAATTGCAATTGAAGTTTCTCGTGTATTAAATTTTCATAATTCCAAAGATAAGTTGCCCTGCAACTATTGCAGTAACAAACACCATTTGAATGACTTGCATTACTTTGAATCTCTTCTGTAATTACGTAGAAATGGTCCTCAAACTTTAATTTTGAGCATCCGATTGTACTGCCAATTTCATATTTAGCACAAGTACTACAGGCCATGTTAATTTGAATATACTTGTCAGTTCAAAAAATCCATGAGACCAGAGGCCTCTTTTTCTCTGTAATTTTTTTGAATTTTATCGGACAGGTCATTGAAATTGCAGGAACTGAAATATAAATCTAGGGCAGCGCTATCTGTACCCAGACCACAAAGTGCAACTGAATTTTCTGCACAAATGAGGTTTAATTCCTTAGTGCTGCTACGACCGAATGGAAGCATTTCTATTTCAACATTGTCTCCCGATTCTGAATTGGTGCTGTAAACTGCTCTGCTATCTTCCTGCCCTAAATTAAAAATGAGCAAACCGGCAGGGCTTATCCTGAAAAGCATACCATTGAAGGCCTGTAGAATTTGAGCCTTCATATCGGCAGGCAATTTATTCAAAACTGAATTTTTTCCCAAAGTTGTTTTTTCGTCCAATTTCCAAAGCTTGCCAAAAACCTTAGAGAGTACTTCAGATTTTGCATTGTTTTCAATTTCATCGCTATATTCTGCCTGTAATTCTTTTTCTACAAGACGAATATCTGATAAGAGATAATCCTGCAAATGGATTTCTATCATTTCGGCTGCAAGATCGTGCAGATTTTCCTGCGATTCTTTAAGTGCCTTGTAAGCCATTTCCATATCACCTTGTCGCAGGTAGAGTGCCCCAAGTTGATAATAACCTTCGGCTTTGCCCTGTATGTCCTGAGTCATTCCACTGAAAGAAGCCTCTGCCAAATCATAATCCTTGATTTTCAGGGCAATATCTCCCTGTTTTTCATAAAGGCGCCATCTGGAATCGTACACAATATCCAAAGCTATTTCTAAATAGTTCAGCGCCAATTCAATTTTTCCGAGCGCAACATAGACATTTGCAATTCCAAGGTATGAATCTGCATCTTCTGCATCCGATTTTATGACATATTTAAAATCATCTATGGCTTTATAATAGTCTGCACGACGAAACAATGCCGTAGCTCTTCGCAAATAGGGCTGAGCAGAACTGATGCCAGCTCGTTTCTCAATATCAATTGCATCACTGTAACAGTAAATCGAATCGGAATACGCCCCTATTTCCATGTAGTAATCACCCAAACTCAGCCTGTAATCGCTTTCATAAGGATGATTTTCAATCAGGAATCTAAAGTCATCTTCAACAGCCTCTCGATAATCTTCTCTTTTTAAAATGTCAATGCGTTGAAATCTCCAGGCAGTATTGTGGGGCTTTATATTTAGAAGTTGATTTAAATCTGAAAGGGCATCTTTGGTATTTCCTGAATTCATATTAAAATAAATCCGCATATCTAGGGAATTGATATGATTGGGATTTACGGCTAGTGCGTTGTTCAGATAACCCATAGCTTTTTCATCTGATTCGTTCATGCAACAAAGTGCAAGTGCATAGTACAAATCGGGATTTGTTTTTTCAGAAAGCAATAACTTTTCAAAAATCGCTTTTGCCGCCTCATCATCGTTGATTTGTAACTTTGCCAAACCTAATGATAATTGATACTCCGACTTTGATTCCAGTTCAATTGCCTTTGCAAAAAAAGGAATTGCCGCATTGGGATCATTCATCGACAGGAGGTATTCTCCTTTGTAAAAATATCCGAAACTATCAGCTGGAAACTCCGAAACAGCTTTGTCTGCAAGCAGCGACCAAAGTGAAGGATTGGAGCTTTCCCTGGCCTTTTGCAGATCCTGCAGTATTTGATTTTTATCCATTGGTCAGGTTGGTTAAATAGGGGGAGATCGATTTAGTTAGAATAAAAAATTGATAATAAGGGCAATAGCGCCCAAAAAATCAATTAAAAATCTAAACACAATTCAGATTTTATCTAAACTGCTTCAAAATACAGAAAAATGAAAACTTTTCAACTTTTTTTAAAATTAATCTTCTGTAAACTCAGCTTAAAATAACTGGGTAAAAAAAGTAAAGGGATTATTGATCAATTACACGGTCGGCTGCTTCTTTTTTCTTCTTTTCAATTTTGGCTTTTTTCTTTGCGGCATTGTTATCCAAATCCTCGCCGTAAACATCTTCCGACTCGGTATAATCGTAAGTATCGTTGCCCAATTTGTCGTACTTATTGCAATCCAATTCTTTCAAATCGCCCTCTGGTTTGGGAAATCTAGCCTTGGTATCGAAGTCGATATCCTTATCGGCCTCAATTGAGCGCAGCGCATTCTGAAAAATTGGTCTCGACATTGCACCACCCTGACCATAAGCAATGTTTCTGAAACGGATAAAACGGTCGTCATTACCCGCCCAGGTTCCAATAATCAGGTTTGGAGTTATGCCCATATACCAACCATCGGCCTGAAAATTGGTAGTACCAGTCTTACCACCATGCTGCGATTTAATACCATGAAAACCAGGTGCCCCTGCCTGCACAGACTGCAGCATACTGCTCATGGTATAAGCAAATTTCGGTGCCAGAATATTTTCATTAATCTGCCTTGTTTCATCGCTGTAGATTACACTGCCATTTTTAGAAACGATCCTGGTCACAAAAATAGGTTCGTGATAAAAACCACCACTTGCAAAAATGGTATAGGCTGCAGTCATTTCTAAAGGTGTTAAATCGGGCGTGCCTAGACAGATGGTTGGAGAAGCAGGAACCTTCGAAGAATCAATCCCAATGGTATGTAAAAATAATCTGAACGGCATTGTACTGCCAAAATCTTTCATCAGTTGTGCCGAAACTGAGTTCAAAGACAGACTTAGTGCCTTTGTCAAAGTCATTCTCTGTCCGCTGTAACCGCCGCCAGCATTACTGGGTGTCCAATCCCTCTGAAGACCAAATTTTTGATAACCTTTTTCAATGGTGAGTTTCACATCATCCACTTCATAACAGGGCGAATAACCTTTCTGCTCTATGGTGAGTCCATACAAGAAAGGTTTAATACTCGATCCAACCTGACGACCGACATTTTTGTACTGTACACCCGTTAAGCGTTTTTTGGGATGAACATAAAGAGCTCCCATGCTCACGTGATCAAGTTTGAAATAGTGATGGTCGATGCCACCAGCCCAAGCCTTAACATGTCCGTTTTTGGGGTCAATTGCCACGGAACCGGCTTGAATGAACATTCGATGATAACGTATCGAATCGATAGGACTCAGTAAGGTATCCTTATCGCCTGCACGCCATTTGTTTTTTGTTTTGACGAATGAAAAAACCTTCATTTCGACAGGCGTATTCATGTATTTCATAATAGCCTCGTATTCAGCCCTAATTTTGTTCCAATCGGATGATTTAAGTAGTGTTCTATATTTATTGTATTGCTTTTCAGAGATGTAATTTGATTTTTTCCAATCGCGCATCAGTGAATCACCGTCAACTGTTTTGTTGTAGTAACCCTTGTGAGGATTTTTATTGGCATATTCAATCCTGATCATACGGTAAACATCGGCATCACTCAGTTCATGTTTATCTACAATTTTGAAATAATTCTGCTTTTCTGCAATCCAGCGGTCCGATTCCCAGAGCAATTTATTAAAGTTAAGCAAGCGCAGTTCTATTTCTGAAAAAGTATTGCCGTAGTCTTTGTAAGTCCATGGATTCTGCTTTGCAGTTCCAATAGGTGGGTTGGGCATATTCCAATCGGGCCATTGTTTGAACATAATATCCTGATGCTGACTGAGGTGATCCCAAACAGCCTGTTCAAGATGCATTTGCATACGCGAGTCGATGGTAGTATAAATTTTTAATCCATCACGGTACAAATCATATTGAGTTCCGTCAGATTTTAAATTTTCAGATCTCGAAAGCATTTCCTTGAGGTGCTCACGGAGATATTCCCTGAAATAAGTTGCCATACCCTCGTTATGATCCCGCACTTTAAACTTTGAGGCATCGATAGGTTGCACCCTAAGTTCATCGTACTGTTTTCTGCTGATATGTCCCTTGTCCATCATATTTTTAAGTACCACTTCCCTACCCTTCATAGCCACTTTTTTATCGCGGCGAAAATTGAACATCGAAGGATTTTTGAGCATACGCACCAGCATGGCCGATTCATTGATATCGAGGTCATATGGATGTTTGGCAAAATAGGTCTCAGCTGCCGAACGGATGCCGTGGGCATTAAACAAAAAGTCGAATTTGTTAAGGTAAATGGTTAAGATTTCCTTTTTGGTGTAAGATCGCTCCAATTTTACTGCAGTCAGCCATTCTTTAAGTTTTGTAGTAAAGACTGACCAATACCTGACGACAAAAAACATTTTTCTGGTATCGGGACGACCAACAAGTAGCTTTGCCAGCTGTTGCGATATTGTAGATCCACCGCCGGCACTTTCCCTACGCAAAAGCAGGGTTTTAACGCCTACACGGGCTAGTGCTTCGGGGTCAATACCCGAATGTCGGTAAAATCTTGAATCCTCGGTAGCTACCAAAGCATTGATAACATGCGAAGAAATACTGTCGTAAGATACCGGAGATCGGTTTTCGACATAAAATTTACCCAAAAGCACCCCGTCGGCCGAATAGATTTCAGAGGCTGCATTGATTCTAGGGTTTTCCAACTCCTCGAAAGAAGGCAAGGTAAAAGAAAGGTATAAAAACAAAATGCTGCTAAGTGCAAAAAAAGCTATAAAAACGCGCCAAAACCATTTGATGGTCTTTTTATAAATCGGCATTTTCATTTCTCTGATTGCCTGGGGATTTAGTTCTCCGTTGTTGTGCTGCTGTTCCATATAGGGATATTTATGCTTAGTTCGTTTTCAACTTGCAAATTTAATAAAACTATAGGAAATTTCTGTTTTTAAAGGTCAAAAACATGTAATATGAGGCAACAAAAAAAGCCGGAAAACCGGCTTAATATTGTAAGTAAATATGTATTATTTCTTATTTGTAGTTTTCTTCATAAAATTTTACATAATCGCCAAAGTTCTGTTTTTGAAGTATCTCGCGATAATTGTTTTGACCGATGAAATAGATTTTGTGTGCAGGAACATCCTTACCCATAAAGTCGGGATTGCCCTCTGCAGTTTTAAGGTATTCCTGCGACTCAGCCCTGTCTTTAAACTTTCGCACTATCAAAGTTGGGGATTTGCCGTCCAGCATCAAGCTCGATACGTTCAGACGAAGTAGACTAAAGGTTTTATTGTTAAAATCGGCAATTTTCCCTTTCAGATCGTTCAGGTTTGTTTTGGCATCATCGAAGGCAACTAAGATATAATGGCCTGTGTTTACATCATTATCAAAGTTATAATTGCCTTTAACTTCCGATTTATCTGTCTTTACTGGCTGAGGAGTTACGTTTTTATTGTCGGCTTTGCCACCCTGTAACAAGGTAACCATTTCTTTTGCCTTTTTATCTTCTTCGGTATTCGGAAAACTTACAGAAACAGATTTCAATGCACTGATGTATTGGTCCTGCCCCTGCATGCCCCCTATGCACATTGCAGCAAGTATGGCAAAACGTGCCTTTAAGGGATAGTTATTACCATATTTTTTGGGAAGGCCCTCATATCTGCGGTAAGCCTCCTGATAATTGCCGCTTTTTATCAAGGCATAGGTTTCGTCGTAGTATTTGTTTGCCTCGGCAATTTGAGATTGTTTTGCATTGAGATAGTTTGGATCCTTGATCGATTTTGCAATATCGCTGTCAGCATAACCACTCAAAATTTTATCTTTGTATGATGCTGCGCAACTATTGTTTTTATCTTCAGTGCAGATATTAAACATCAGAAACCAGGCCTCCAACTCATGCTTTGTCTTTGGATAACGTACAAAAAGCTTATCAATGGCATCTGTCGCTCTTTTGTTTTCATCGAGCTTTTCGTAGTAAATATTGCCAACCAGAAAGAGTGCCGTTTCAATTTCGCTGTTCATTTTCTTCAATGCGGCGCTATCAAGAGGGACACCCATTTTTTTAAGGTATTCTTTCACTTCTGATTCTGTCAGCGGCTTCAATAAATCGTCAGATCCATCTCCTTCACTTCCATTTTTACTTTCCGATGATGAACGTCTCCAGTTATCTTTCCAGGAGCGGTCGCCCCAGCGTTTTTGAAAATCTCGTTCACCTTTTTTGGTTGCATTAGGATCATAGAGCGGAAATTTTGAATTGGTTACTGCAGAAGGGTTTATTCCGGCATCTGTTGCGGCCTTTGTTTTCGCAGCATTCCTATCCAGGGCGCTCTGAGGTTTTTTTGCAGCTTCTTCCTCGCTACGAAGTTTCTGAACCAATTCTTTCTGCTTTTCGAAAGGCAGGGCAGCAACTGCTAGCAGGCTGTCTTTAAGGGTAATGGCATTAATATGTTCAGCCAGATCTTTCAGGAGCAGTTTTTGGGACGAAACATAACTGCTTCTTTCATCGACAGCCTGTATAGAACTTGAACAGGTATCGAAATAAGCATAAGCCTTCACATAGTCCTTCCGCTCCCAGAATATTTCGGCAAGCATGTACGATGCCTCGGTTTTTTGAAAGTCATCGGCATTTTGCATGGCCATTTGTAGTGCCACAATACCGCTTTCCTTGTTGCCACTGTTTAACTGCATTTTTGCAAGCGCAAAGTAGATCTGATCTTTATATTCCTCATTTTTACCATCGCGGAGCATTCTTTTCAGTAGATTTTCCGGATCGAATTTGCTGTTTTCTGCTCCGGCAGCATTAATGGCCATATTCAACCGGGCATTAAACTCCATCTCATAGGGTGGGTTTGCTTTGGGTACTTTCCGAAAATATTCCATTGCCAATTGGTTATTGCCCTGTTTTTGATACAGCTGGGCAAGCACATAAATAAAACGTATTTTATTTTTGCGACGTCGAATCATGGATATACCTTCCTCCAGCGGCTCAATTGCCTTGTCGTATTCTTTCTGTCGAATATAACTGTAAGCTAAAACTGTAAAAGCCTTAGCCTTGATACGACGAGGTACATCCGATTTTTCGGTAAGCAGACGGAGATATCGACCAGCATCATCGTAGTTATCTAACTCGATAAAGGATTTAGCCAGCCAAAGCATGGCATCGTAACGAACCGGACGATGTTTCAGAAAATATTTGGGTGGTTCGGGCCCCTCTTCCTCTTCTTCAACTAGCGGTTTCTTTACTTCAGCAGTTTTGGGCGTTTTTTGAGGCTTTTTTTTCTTTTTGGAAGCTTTCTTTTTCTTCTTTACCGGCTTCTTTTTTTTCTTTTTCTTTTTGTTTTTGTTCTTTTTGGCATTTTTTTTCTGTTGCTCACGGTTGTAAGCCTTTAGCTCATCGGGCGACATTTCGCTGATTGCCTTGTTGGTATGGTATTTCTCGGTAATATACTTGAAAGTTGACGCTGATTTTTCAAATTCTTTCTTTAAAAATTCAGCCCTGCCGATAATATAGTAACTATCGTCGGCCCAATTGCTTGGTCGGTGCAACTCAATATTGATAGCGCATTTTTTTATGGCATTATCGAGTGGCGAGCCTGCTGCTGCTGCTCCGCCCGGCTGGGTTCCGCCACTATTATTTTTTAATGGCCCCGATTTTGGATCTGTGGAGGGATCACTAGTTGGGGTTTTACTGGCCTGCGCAGCTGCAACTGTTGGTTTTTCTCCGGCAGCATATGGAAACATATGCAGAATTTCATTGTAATTGTCGCGGTGCATCTGGGTCTGTGTTTCAAAACCCTTTTGCAGCAACAAATCTGCATTGTAATATCCATTGTAACGGCCGGTTACATTGTGATAAAACTTACCTAGCTTAGTAGTTTCGCCTTTTTTTGTAGTGCAAGAAAGCGAAAGCAGCAGTAAATGAAATATTAAAACTAAATATAATTTTTTCTTCATATCAAATCGGTCAATAAAAAGTCTGCATTATATGATGCAAATTTTGAGACAAGAGCGGATTAAAAATAACCATTTAATTGGTTAAAGTCTTATTAATAACGCCTAAAAACCAAATATTGGATAATATCTTATGCAAAAATACGCGCTTTGTTTATTATTTTTGCAGTATTAGCCGATAAAAATATTTGAAAATGAGGCTGGTCCAATTCCATTGTTTTAAATTGGAAAAGTTATAAACCAAAGTCAAATGCCTGAAAAACAGGATTCGAATCAAAAAAAGCAAGCAAAAAAAACACTGCCCTGGCTTAGTGGCTACCATCGGTTGGTATTGGTAAATGATAAAACATTTCAGGAAGAAAAATCCTGGAATTTTAACCTGCTCAATATCATCATTTTAGGGTTGGCAGTTTTTTTCACTGTGCTAATTTTTACATTGCTTCTGATAAAATTCACTCCGCTTGGGGGTATGGTTTCATCTGCTCCACGTTTATCCGATAATGCGATGCGCAAAGAAATGGAAAAACTGTACCGCGAACTAGATTCATTGAACCGTGCACTTGAAGGAAATTTAACCTATATAGAAAGTCTAAAAAAATTGAGCTCCGAATCTTTTGAATATGAAAAAGATATGAAAAAACCGGAGCAAAACAAAGGGGAAGCGTCAAAAACCTTTGCCGATCTACCTAAAAAATCGGAAGATGCCCGGCAATCAAACAGCACAACGCAAAGTCAGACAGATCGGGGTACGCTGGTACAGAGCGATTTCCTGGACAATCGCATCAAAAACGACCGTAGCAATTTTCTGAGCCCAGTTCGAGGAGTGATTTCTGACCGTTTTGCACCCGCCCGAGGCCACTACGGTACCGATATCGTAGCGCCCAAAGGTACTGTTATAAAAGCTGCAAAAGGTGGGACCGTTATTATGTCATCCTGGTCGAGCGACACTGGTCATATGATTGGTATTCAGCACGATGGCAATCTTGTTAGCTGGTACAAACACAATTCAGCAAACCTTAAAAAACTTGGCGACAGAGTATCTGCAGGCGAGGCAATCGCAATTATCGGCAATAGTGGTGAGATGAGCAATGGGCCGCATCTTCATTTCGAACTCTGGTACAATGGGCAGGCTGTCGATGCTGAAAAATACGTCAATTTTTAATCCGAAAAAAATGCTGGAAAAGTTGAATTTTAGCTTCTTTGTCGATCTGATCAAAGACGCTGTCGGATATGAAAGCGGCATGTTGAAAACACTCATAGATCTGCTGCGCAAGCCTGCCAAAGTCCTCCAAAGCCTCCATTCGGGCGATCATACCTATGTAAAACCAACAAAGTTTTTCCTAAACTGTAGCGGCTATTTTATTTTGGTCAACAGTTTTTTTATCAATTGGATTGAGGTTGGTAAAAGACATGACGATGATTTCAATAAATTATTCGAAACCGAGGGTGAAACTAATTTCAGTTTTTTACTCGATTTACTCTTTTCTAAAGCCTTTATTCCTTTTACCCTGTTTTTGATTTTAATACAACTTTTTCTGGTTGTACAATTTTCGAAAAAACTGCAAGTTTCTGCAAAAGACCATGTAGCAATTGTCTTCTACAGAGCCTCTCTTGGCATATTTTTCACTTTTGTAACAGGGTTGACGCTAGCATTTCTACCCTTTATTTATGGCTTTCCAATTTGCATTGTCTTAGCCGCAATCATGATGTTCGAACCTAAAAAATTCACACTGATAAAATCTGCCGATGCCTATCTGCCTGAGCATGGCAATGAGCTTATTTCTGTGTACAGAAAATCGGCTATTATGTTGGGAATATTTGTGGCGGGTATCGTACTATTCTATGTTTTGGTATTAGAGAAATACCTTGTTGGAATATAAACTTTGGATTTTTGTATTTTCAAAGTGCAATAATTTTTAACCATTTGTATACAAGAAAAAAGCGCCCGAAATGGAAGCTTTTGAGGTGATTATTTTGAATTTTCATTACATGATTGTAATGCTCAGCTAGCTTTATTAACCACAGAGTGCACAAAGTCTTACACAAAGATTCACAAAGCCATTTTGCCAAGCTGACACTTTCACCCTTTCAACCTTTCATCTCCCGATAGCTATCGGGGTCACCCTTTCATCCTTTCATCTGCAAAAAAACAGCTGCCCGATTTCCCGAACAGCTGCACTTTAAATTTTAAAAACCCATCCTACGGACAAGTTAAAGTACAAGCTAGTACCTATTACCAACCTTCCTGCTTCACCAACTTAATGGTTTTGCCTTCGATTTTAAATTGCTGGGCACCAATTTTGAAATAATCTCCATCTTTTTTCGATTTAAGATCAGTGTAAGTACCATCGAGGGTATGAATTGCACCGCCTGTGACTTTTGCGATATAAATATAATCGAGGTTGACATCACCGTTTTTGCCTGTTCCGCAAATCACAATATCGACCGGCTTGTTGGCTTCTATCAATTTTTCAATCAAGGTGATATCTCTTACCCTTGAGTAATTGTCGGCAATCAACACAGCGCCTTTACAGTCGGGGAATTTTGAATAGCCATATAAAATTGACTCAATATCGTTTTCGGGTGCTTTGCCGCCTTTTCCTGCAGCCATACAGTAAAAGGCTGTTTTTTCAATATCCTCATATTTATCGGAACTTACATAATAGGTTCCTCCGGTAGTTCCAATGGGACCGTCGGGTTTAGTGTCGCCATCATTGAAGAATACAAACTTTTCAGTTTCATTTGCTTTGATATGGTCCTTCAGATAGAGCAAGGTTTGCGTCAGATAAGGATACATACTTCCTGTCACATCCTGAACAATTACAAAGTCGTCCCATTTGCTGTTGTTTTTATTAAAATACTGAGAAACGACCGAATCGCTGGTCATTTTCGAAATAAGCTCTTTTGTGCTTGTTGTTTTTGGAATTTTAGCGTCAGGGTCCGGCACCTCTTTTTCAATCCAGGTATCTACAGGTATTTTTTTATTAAAATACTCTTTTGGACGAGCTTTTTTGCCATTTCCGGGTTTATCGAATTTTTTGCCCGATGATCTTTTTTCGGGATTATGATGTAAATAATATCCTGTCCAAACTTTTTTCTCCTCGTAGGTAACTACTTTTTCTTTGATGATTTTGGTGGGTACTTTCGAATTGATTAATTTCATGGTTGTTTTAATCTTTTCGATTTCTTCATTGGTAGTGAGCACCCTCGATCCGGGGTCATCGATCCGACGGTCCATTACAGTGCTGATAATCTTACCATCGGCAGTGGTCACACGGTGTGGTTTGATATAAATGACAAAGCCATGAAAGAAATCTTTGGCAGTTTCGTATTGCATAGAGCCGTCCTGAGCCACAAGTCGCCATTCGATGAGGTTAGAGGTAAATGCCTCAGGAAAAAAATCCTGCAGCATTTCATAGCGCTCTCTATTCAGTTTTACCTGATTGAAATTTTTATCCCTTTTAAAAACAGTGTAAACCAGGTCTATTCTTTCAACGATGGTATCGCTGATACTTTCCAAAATTTTCTTTTCATTGTCATTGAAAACAAATTTTGCATACTTCATAGGGAAGTAAAGAATATACGGACTTTCTCTCGAATAGTCAAATTTTGGTTCAACAGTCGGAGGCAACTGCGACAGAAAATCGGGGCTAACAACAAGTTCGCCCTGAGCTTTGAGCAAATTCAATGCAAAGCATAGCAATAAAAACAGACTAAAATTTCTCATAGGAATTACTGTTGAAATGTCCGCAAAAGTAGGTATTATTCTTTGAATTATCTATTTTTTGTGCAGGGGGCATTGTGTAATTATTGTTAAAAAAATAAAGAGTTGCCCCATTTTAGGAACAACTCTTTACAAAGAAATAATTTATTTTTCAGTTTATTACTTACTCAGTTCAAAACGTTTTGTTACCTCTGCCCAATTGATAATGTTGTAAAAAGCATTGACATAATCGGGACGTCTGTTCTGATAGTTCAGGTAATAGGCATGTTCCCATACATCGAGACCCAGAATAGGATTGGCACCGCATCCACGGGTATCAACATCCATCAAAGGATTGTCCTGGTTAGGTGTGGAGCAGATTTCGAGCTTTCCGCCCGAATGCACACAAAGCCAAGCCCATCCCGAACCGAAACGACTTGTAGCTGCAGCGGTAAATTTCTCACGAAAAACAGCATAGCTGCCAAAATCGCGGTTGATTGATTCCAGTAAAACTCCTGCAGGCTCAGCACCACCATTTGGCGACATAATTTCCCAAAAAAGATTGTGATTCCAGAAACCACCGCCATTGTTACGAACGGCCATTGGTGCTTTGGAGATATTTTTTAGAATTTCCTCAATGCTTTTGCCTTCCAATTCGGTACCGGCAATGGCATTGTTCAGATTTGTTGTGTAAGCGGCATGGTGTTTTCCGTGGTGGATTTCCATGGTACGAGCATCGATATGCGGCTCGAGAGCAGCAAAATCATAAGGTAATTTAGGCAATTCGAAAGCCATAATATTTTGTTTTTGAAAAAGGGACTGACCCTTTGGTGAGATAATTAAATTTTAAAAAATATAATACAGATTCAAAGATAAAAAGTTTAGCGATTTTAAACAGAATGTCTAAGTCATTTATTAATAAATAGCTCAACAAGATTAAAAAACACGACAGCCATTGAGACTGGGAATAGTGCTTTGTTCGGGGAGTGGGGGAAGTATTATCGGCATGTTCTTTAATGAACCTGCATTAACATTTTTCTGTCCACCTCCAATTTGGTTTTGCTCAAAGAACTTCTGTACATTAGCTGAGTTGATATAATGACTTATGTATTTTGTATCAACAGTATTTTTTTTGAGTCTTGTTATTTTCGGTGTTTTCCTTTGCCAGTTTCTAAGGTCACAAATTGTGATCTTAAAGATTGCCACTCGGCATCAGTTAGCTGAAAACAAAAGTTTTCGGGAAACCTTTCACTATTTCGTTTTACTGCTTGCTTTAACACCCTGAGCTCAACCTGATACATCACAGCCAGGTAGCTGTCCAGCATCACTTGCAGATCTCTTATGGTGTAAATCTTATTTTCTATTTGACTAATGCTTATTTCCATAACATTTTACTGGTATGTTTTAAGGTGCCAAATTGGAACCTTAGAACCTGTGTTTTGAAGCAATCTATTAATCCAACAGCCTCTTTTGAGGTCACAATTTGTGACTTCAAGTGATTCATTTCATCATTGGTTAACTGAAAACGAAATTCGTTTGGAAATCTATCTAAATTACGCTTAACGGCTTGGTTCAAAACTTTTGTTTCTACCTGATACATCACAGCCAGGTCGCTGTCCAGCATTACTTGCAGACCTCTTATGGTGTAAATCTTATTTTCTATTTGGCTAATGCTTATTTCCATATCCTAATATTGTTGTGATCTTGAAGTGCCAAATTGGAACTTCAAAAACTGTGTTTTGAAGCAAAGGCTTAATGCAATACCCTTTCGAGCTCTCTAACAGACAACCTTTCTTTTAGACTTAATCTTAGATAAAACTCCCTTTCTTCAGCCGTTTTTAAAGGCATTTTCAATTTTTGATGAGACCAACTTAATTCTCGCCACAGTGGTGCGAGTTTTGGTTTTCTAATTCCATTTAATACATTTTTTCAAATTCTCTTAGCAGTGCTGTGTTTTCTGTCAAAAATCATTCATCCTTCCGGCCATATTCCAACGCATGCCCAAAGAGAAAATAAGACTCTTATTGTCGAGTGCATCCAAAACCGAATCCTGTCTGCGATAGATCGCATTCAAATCGACAAAAAAGTTGTGAAAAACCATGTAGGAAGCTGTAAATTGACCGAACAGCAGATTCGTTTTTACGCCCTGTGCGGTTACATTGCCATATTCGCGCTCATAAGTTGTGTAGGGCAAATGAATATTTCCGCCCCAGTTGCTACCCAGCGTATCGAGGCCATAAGTGGCATAGTTCAACTGCCCTCTTAGATGCAGCCCTTTGATTGGCTGGTAACGCAAAATCCCGATAAACTCTCTGAAATTTGCGCCCATCGGGTGCGCAAGTGGCTGATTGTAATGTGTGTAATTGGCAGTACTGTCGCGGAATGAATAAGTATAGGGACGAACCGTATTAAATTCTAACTGCATATCCAAACCGCTTAAACCTGCCACATCTACATATTTCAAACCGGCTTGTATACCCTGTTTATTGGCCCACCAGCCAGCTTCGGGGTCACCTTTTCGGGCAAATACTTTGGAGAAAACAAATTCATCTAGCAATACCTGACCGTACAATGAGAATCGATTGAGAAAATCCCAACGCCAGTTCATCCCCATGATCATATTATCGGGACTACCCAGCATCTGTTCTACGGTTCTGTACAAAATGAGCGGATTGAGGTACTGAACTTCGAATGCATTATCTCTTGCAAAGATGACCGACTCAAATAGCCCGATATTCAGATTTTTAAGGACATTAACACTCAAATAATGCGTTGCCATGTATTTTTTCTTAAATACATCATTGGCTATATTGGCATGATCTTGTGTTAGCTCTGCAAAAATATTCTGATAGTTGATTTTCCAGATTCGGGTATTCAGCTTCAGGTAAAAATAGTTGTTCGAAAAATCGGAAAGCAGCAGCGAACGGTGACCATCGCCAATAAAATGCCGGCCATGTCCGAACTGTATGCCGATAAATTTTGTGGCATTGATTCCAATATAACCCTGCGACATGAGGTAATCGAAACCGTCGTTCGGATCTTGCGTTAAACGGCTATCATAAACCTTGTAAAAACCTGCGCCCGGAACAGCAGAATTGGCATTGGCCCAGTTGGTCAGATAAGTAGGAAAACTTGCCTGCGACTCGATGATATCGGTATAGAAATAAACCTTTTCATCGATGTTACCACGCAGCTGCAGCCCGCGACGATTGAGCATGACAAGATGGTTTTCGCCATTGTATCTTTCCATTCCACCCAACACATCGAGCATAGGATTGACGCTAAGATAAAAATTTGGTACCCTCACTTCGTAGAAATGAGCCGGACTGCGATACAGATATTTTAATAGTGGCTTTCGGCTACGGACAGTACTGTCCTCATCATTGTTATCATTAAAAACAAAAGCACTATCACGTCCGATTACAATTCCATTTTCGCGCAAATTGCTGAAGTAGGACCTGATATCGCGGCGGTTATAGGCACGAATGGAGGGTGAGAGCGTACCAAAGTCACTATTTTTAACAAAATGCCTGTCGAGGGCATAATGATTGATGTCCCCGATATTTGAAACCGAACTATTTTGGGCATTAACTAAATCGAATACCCAAAACAGTAAGGCGGTCAATAAGATATTTTTCATTTCAGCTTATTTATTATCCTCTTTTTTGGATTCTTCTTCTTCTTTCTTTTCAATCTTTTTAGGAGCAAGACTTAAATTTTCGAAGGAAAATATTTCAATTTCATCCTGTTTAGCCTCGTCGAACTGAACCGAAATTGAGTCACCAACATTTGTCAGCGGCAATTTTTTGGAAATATTTGAACTACCTATAAATATCTTTTCAGAACCGTTGATCATAATGTAATAATAGGAATCACCTCCAGAAACATCTTCGTTAATTCTGGAGATTTTCCCACTGACTATTTTTGTTGTCTCAGTTTTGTGGGTAATAGTGTTTTTATTCCCTGAGTTTTTGTATGCTGCCTTGTATGATCGCACCGCATCTTTGAGGTTGTCCCCCACCCCTACTATCGAATAATCCTGTACGGATACCAAGGCAACCATTTTAATAAGTCCGGCCTGGTCCTTGAGCGACATGACATAAGTTGCTATACCGTCTATATTGTACATAATCGGAAAAGAGCTCAGATAACCTTTTTCTTGAACCTTACCCTGTGCCGACTGCATAGCGGCAGTTTCGGTAGCACCTGGCTGACGGTAAAGCGTAGCTTCTTTGGTTCGAGTATCGACCAGCATAAAACCGATGGTACTTTCATCGCCACCAACAGAGGAAACACCCGTGTACCAATAGGATCTGTTATCATTGCCGTAAACCAGCGACATACCTTCTGTCGCCATCAGTTTATCACGATTCGAGAAGTTCCAGTAGCCATGCACATATTGTCCCCAGCTATTGATTTGATTGAAAACAAATTCTTTTGGCTGAATACGGTCGACCCAAGCCGGAGCATTGTCTTTGGTATATTTTTTAATATCTCCACTGGTTGCATCCACAACAGCAATGGCATAGGCATTATTTCCGCTAAAACCAATCTCATGTCTAAAAATGGAAACTACCCAGTAGGGATGGCCCTCATCATCTATTTCGAAAGTATAATCAGTCAAGCCTTCGTTGTAATGTCCATTAAAATAAAGATGTCGGGGAAGATAATCGCCAAACCATCCACCCATCTGATATTTTATCTGAACAGGCTTTCCTTTAACCTCTCTTACCAATTTGACATCGCGTTCATTTGTAGCAGATACCATAATGTAACCATGTGTACCTTTACTATTGTTCATCCATTTGAAAAAACCGGAATGCTCCAGAGGTGCAATCCAGTAGAGTTGGTCTTTTACCTTTTGAATCTGAAACTCACCAATATGAACCTGACTACCCAAAGCAGGTTCTTCACCTATGACCTTATCGCCCAATCGGTGCGCAACATCTTTGTCGACAATTCTAATCTTATCGGGTGAAACGGGTGATACATCGGCAGAAAAGCTTTTACCGTCTTTCACCTCACCAAGGAGTTTGTGATATTTGGTTGCGCGAAACATAGGCAAACCTGACAAGATCATGACACCTATGTACAAAATAGATAAAACGGCAAATAAGCCGGCAACACCCAAAAGCGCCGAAGCCTTCTTTCTTGATACTTGTAATTCAATTGCAGCGATGGCAATCGAAATAAAAAATATTTCGAGCGGAAGCCCAATGAACCAAGGACTTATCACGGGAAGACTCAGATAAATGTACAGGGGGGCTACCACAAGTATCAATAAAGCATAAATTACAATTTTAGCTTTTTTAATTAAAGAAAGTGCATCACTCATATATAATCGGGGTTAATGGTTACAATTCAATGATCGCCTGCAGCTCCGCCACCTGAAAAATCATCATCATCTTCGTCGTTATCTTCATCGTCATTCCAATCATCATCAATCTCTATAATATCGATGGTGACATCGTCGTCATCCTCATCCTCAAGATCCTCATTTTTATTAATACTTGTATCAACATAATCTGAAATTTTACGCATCAGTTTTAATGCTGGCTGATGATTAGCATCAAGCTCCAATGCACGTTCCAGATAATTGTATGCCGAATCAAAATCGTTGAGATATTCACATAAAAAATTGGCATAGGCTGTCAGCATCTCGGTATCTTTAGTACTTAGATTCAGAAAATCAACATAAGCTTTTTCAACAGCACCTAAATCCTGGAATTGTTTCAGGACAAAGGGCACATAATGTTCTAGCAGTGTTTTTTGAGCCGGATTCGATTTTAAAGACTTTTCATAAAAAAGCTTTGCCATTTTGAAATCCTGAAAATGCTCAGCATAAATATCACCTAAGCTTTTGAGCAGCAGGGCCGAATCCTCATGTATTTTATGGTCTATTCCTTTTTTGAAAGTTTCGACCGCTGCTTCATAGTTTTCATCTATTTTCCACTGTAAAATGCCCAGAAGATTCAGTGCTGCTTCATGATACTCGTTTATACCAAGGGCAATTTCGAGGAACTGTCTTGTTTGGGGGATATTGCCCATTTTATATGCGCTTTCGGCCATTTTTGCATAGGGTTCAACCGAATAAGGATCGCTCTCGGATGCTTTGCTAAAGTGCTGCAAGGCCTCTTCATATTTTTGGAAAAGTTCCGTTTTCAAAATTCCGGTCTGCATCTGCGCAAAACTGTTATCTGGATTTGCGGCAATTGCCTTTTCGTAATAATTAAGTGCATTTTCGGAATTTCCCTGACGCTCTTCCATCCGGCCTAGCGCATAGAGCGCTTCGTCGTTTTCGGAATTGTATTTTACAATAATTTCAAAACAGCTTTTAGCCTCCTTTTCCAATTGAAAAATCATGAGTAATTTTCTACCAGCGTCGAGGATCAATTCAGAATAAAGCGCGTAGGAACTTATTAACAATTCATAATCGGGCAGCTGTTTGCTAAAAAGTTCAAAATTTGAACGCTGAATTTCCGCAGCTGTAGCATCGGTCCAGGGCATCACTTCATTCAGCGATCTAAAAATTTCAAAGTGATTGTTAATGGCAACCAATTGGCTAAAATCATGAAAATCATCTAATTTATCTTTCGCAGCATTTTGAAGATTTTCATCGGGATTGAGCTGCCATACGAGCACTAATGCTTTGTAAACTGCATCTGAAAGCTTAACCAAGGGCAAAGCAAGGGCTGATATTACAGTTTCATTGTTGGTTGATAACAGATTATCAACAATTATACGATCTTCATCGCTCAGCATCATAGCAGTTTGTTTATCCAGTTTCTGCAAAATTAGCTCATTAACAACAAAAAAGCAAATAATTTAAACATCATACAAAAAGAATAAAAGAAAGATTCGATGCACTTCACTAAATCTGACTTTTTTGTTAATTTCGCAAGGCTGAATCAGAAACTGAGCGATTTAAAATCACAAACCTAAAATAAAAAGTATAAAATGGCAAAAAAAGGAAAGGAACAGGCCCCACTGCAATGGGCCGAAATGAAGGCGGAGAACTCATGGACCATGTTCAAAGTTATTGCCGAATTTGTCGACGGCTACGAAAGAATGAATCAAATTGGCCCCTGTGTATCCATTTTCGGTTCGGCAAGAACAAAGCCCGAACACAAGTATTACCAGACCGCCGTAGACATTGCAAGACATTGCGTTGAAGAGGGTTATGGCGTGATAACAGGTGGTGGTCCCGGCATCATGGAAGCAGCTAACAAAGGCGCATTTGAAGCCGGTGGCGCATCGGTAGGTTTGAATATTGAACTGCCTTTCGAACAGGGTCACAATCCCTATATAGATCACGATAAAGTATTCAATTTCAAATACTTTTTCATTAGAAAGGTGATGTTTGTAAAATATGCTCAGGCGCTGGTTGTATTGCCCGGTGGTTTTGGTACTATGGACGAACTCTTTGAAGTACTGACGCTGAAACAGACCAATAAAATGGCTCCTATTCCAATTATTTTAGTCGGCTCCGAATTTTGGACCGGACTAAAAAGCTGGATCAAGAATGTGATGCTCGATGAATTTCAGAACGTTAGTCCAGCAGATATTGATCTGATGCCCATCACCGACGACCCGAAAGAAGTTGTGCGCATCATCAACGATTTTTATGCACACGAAGCATTGAAACCAAAGCTGGATTTGGGGTAATTAGCATTTGAACTTTGTGCCCTAAGCTATTCCGATAGCTTCCTCGAAAGCTTTCGGGAGGAAATAGGGCTCATTTGCTATTGTTTTTCTGAGGCTGAAGCCTTTTGAAAAAATCCTATGGCCCTCGAAAGCTTTCGGGGTAGCCTAGGATTTTAGTTAGCAAAGGAGGCCTGGGTTTTAACCTGGGGCAGATTATAACTCCATCGGAGCGACCTGTTCTTAGCCGCCAAGCAGGAACAGGTTTTGAGCCACAGCGTGGTGACCTCATGAAAATTGAAACACAGATCTGGACTTTGTCCAACACAGATCGGACAGATGTACACAGATTTATATGCAGCTGCGTCAATACTGATTTCACACAGATTAACTGCGTTAAGACAGATATTTACGGATTGACGAAACTTTCCCCAAAAATCTGATGCCCCCGAAAGCTTTCGGGGTAAGCTCAGATTTTTCATCACCGACGGATACCTGGGTTTTAACCCGGGACTGAATGACCATTGCCCTAAGCTAAAGCATAGGCCTCGGTTGGTATTTTGCTTACAGAAGGTTAAAACCTTCTTTCGCAAAAATCCAAAGGCTTTAGCCTTGGATTTTTATTCAGCAAAGGAGGCCTGGGTTTCAACCTGGGACTGAATGACTACTGCCCTAAGCTATTCCGATAGCTATCGGAAATAGGGCTCATTCACTGTTGTGCTTTCAGAAGGTTAAAACCTTCTTGCGCAAAAAAATCTGATGCTTTTAACCTCGGATTTTTAAATAACATAGGAGGTCTGGGTTTCAACCCAGAACTATATAATCGGCTACCCTAAGCTAAAGCATCAGCTCAGATTTTTATTAACAACCGATACCGTGGTTTTAACTCAGAAGTTTGGCTTATTTATGCCTAATGTTTAAAATGGACTTGATTTTGTCATTTTTTTTTACTATATTCGTGGTTCAAAAAAAATAAAAAATTATGAATCAGGATTATGTATTGTTTTTAACAGAACTTAAAGAGCGAATAAGGCATGCACAGTATGAGGCTGCAAAATCTGTTAACACGCATATTATACGACTTTACTGGGAAACAGGGGAAAAGCTTTCAACCAAGGTAAAGGATGGCTGGGGAAAATCTGTAATAGAGACCCTTTCGAAGGACATTCAAAAAGAATTTCCCGGGATAAGTGGTTTCAGTGTCAGAAATCTTTGGTATATGAAGCAGTTTTATGATGAATACAGTGGCAATGAATTTCTGCAACCATTGGTTGCAGAAATTAGCTGGTCCAAGCATTTAATAATTATGGGTCGGTGTAAATCTTTGGAAGAGAGACAGTTTTATATTATCAGCACAAAGAAAATGGGCTGGACAAAAGCTGTGCTAATGAATAAAATTGAGCTCCGGTCTTTTGAAAAATTCCTTTTGGGCCAATCAAATTTCGACAAAACACTTTCTGCTGATGTCAAGAATCAGGCGATATTAGCAATACAGGATGAATATTGCTGGGACTTTGCCGAATTGGATGAACTTCACAGTGAACGAGATTTGGAAGAGGAAATCATAAAAAACATTCGTGCTTTTCTGCTCGAGTTTGGACCTGATTTTTCATTTATGGGCAATCAGTTCAGAATTGAAATCGAAGACAGAGAATATTTTATCGATCTCTTGCTTTACCACCGAAAAATGAAAGCACTCATTGCCGTAGATCTTAAAATCGGCGAATTTCTACCCGAACACAAGGGAAAGATGGAATTTTATCTGAATATTCTCAATGAAAAGATAAAACTTGATCATGAAAATCCTGCTATTGGTATTATCATCTGTAAATCGAAAAGTAGAATGATTGTTGAGTATGCACTAAAAGACAGCAATCATCCCATAGGTGTAGCAACATACAATCTATCCTCATCATTACCAGATAAATACAAAGAATTTTTGCCCGATACGCAGCTCTTGGCCAAGAAAATAGCTGCACTGGTAGAACTTTTTGAAAAGGAGCGCTGATTCATTTTTCATGCCCTAAGCTATTCCGATAGCTTCCTCGAAAGCTTTCGGGAGGAAATAGGACTCATTTGCTGTTGTGCTTACAGAAGGTTACCCCGAAAGCTTTCGAGGGCTTTCGCAAAATTCGGACGGTTTTAACCCAGGAATAACCCGATTGGCCCCTAACCTTCAACATAGGGTACAATGATTTATCATATCCTGGGGGCAAATTAGAAATTGAAAAAAAAATTTAAATATATTTGCATTTGATAGTTGATCAAAAAAATAAAAAATCGGCTAAAGCATGAAAATATTGAACCGAATAAGCTGGTACCTGCTTTTGGCAACTGCCTTTGTGCTTTGCCTTAAATCGGTTCGCGAACCCGATCTCTGGTGGATGTACAAAACCGGCGACTGGATGATTGCCAACATGCAACCAACCTATATCGATAGCTTTTCATATACGCATGAGGGCACAAACTGGATCAATGTAAAATGGCTATTTGAAGTCCTGATTTCCATCTTAAAAAATTTAGGCGGCGCAGAAATGGTCTTTGTACTACAGGGCCTCATCGCATTTGATTTAATGCTGCTGATCGGTAAAACAAGTGCCCGAATTGCTGACAAACAAGCAATTTCAAAAGGGACGAGCTACATGGCTGCTTTGGTTTTTACGGGCATTTTGGCGCTTATAAGCATGGATTTCCGCCTGATAGGACGACCCGAAATGATCAGTCACCTTTTTACGGCCGATTTTCTCTTTCTGTTTGTGCTTTGGTATCAAAAAAGGGATACTAAATGGATTTATGCCCTTATTCCTTTGCAATTGCTTTGGACAAATCTGCACGAGGGTTTCGGTACAGGAATGGTGCTGATTATGGCCTTCTTGGCGGGTAATTGGCTCGAATATTTCTGGCGGGGAAATGTCGAAAAACCCTTGAATCTGACCTGGGCATCATTGGCAGCTTTGGCAGTTGTGGTTGTTAATCCAAGAGGCCCAGAAATGTGGGCGCATCCTTTTTATATTTTTACACAGCTCAGCGAAAATCAATATACAACAGAACTTTTTAGCTATAAAAACCCTGAATACTGGCAAAAAGAGGCTTATCTTAACATCGTTTTTATGCTCACGGCAGCCTTTCTGTTATTAAAAAATGCCTTTTCGAGTACGCCAAAAACCATTGTTGAAACAAATGAAAAAGCAAAAAATAAGTCGAAAACACCTGTAAGTGAAACCGTTGCCGATAATGGACCCTGGAATTTTGGTTTGGGCTACACTATCGTTTTAATGCTCCTGTTTTACCTAAGCCTAACTGCCTATCGCAACATACCATTTTTTGTTATTGCTGCAGCTCCGCTAATGGTTTTGGGATTGGAAAGGATATTCAAGTACCTTTTAAGCAGGTTCAAAATTCCTGAAATGCTGCTCTCTGTTAAAATGCTTGTAATACTGCTTGTTTTTTATGTCGGAATAGTCAGCAATCAATACCATAAAATCAGCAATTCAAGAGATGAATTCGGTCTGCAGGTGCTCAACAGCCACAATCCGGTTGCGGCTGCCGAATTTATAAAAACAAACAAGATTCAGGGCCGCTGTTTCTCAGACTATCTGGTTTCGTCTTATCTTTTGTGGAAGCTGCCCGATTTTAAAACCTATATTGATTTACGCGACCTCGATATTTTTCCGACAGCATTTTTTCAGCGCTATCAGATGCTATTACAGGATCCAAAAATATTTGAAGAAGAGGATAAAAAATATGCCTTTAATTATGTTGTGCTGCTGCGCCGCAATATCGAGTCTCTGCCATTTCTGTATAAATATCTACAGGACTCGCCTGGCTACGAAATGGTTTTTGCCGATCCGGTGGCAGTTATTTATTTAAAAAATAACGATCAGAACAAGGCATTAATTGAAAAGCACGGTATGGGCGAAGACAGAAAACGTGATATATGGAAGCCGCTCGAGGCTGCGCAATCCTCTACCCTACCCGCTGTTATAAACAAGATATTTAACCCCTTCTTCAGCAATCGTAACTATAAAGCAGTAGATCAGGAAGTCATTGCCGCACATTTATATTACACCATAGGCGCACCTGAATTGGGACTCGCTTATGCCGATAAATCGCTCGCCCGAAAAGCAAATTTTAGAGCGTACGAAATCAAAGCCCTCATTAACGCTCAGAAATGTTTCGATCCGAAAACAGCTGCCGATGAAAAAGAAAGGCTGCTACAGAATGCCATGAAATCTTTCGAAAGCGCGCTAACACTGAATGCAGATGCACTGGAATCGCTTTACGGGAAGGCAGTACTTTTGATGGAAAAGCAACAATTTTCACCTGCTGCAGCGCTTTTGCAAAAGGCTCAGCAGATTGCTCCGCAGAATCCGGCCATTCAGCAAAAATTGGGCGAATGTTATGATAAAATGAAAGTAAAATAAAACCATCATCAATACCATTTAAAAACAGCATACAATGTCATACCGACTCAATGCCGTATTTGTTCGCGGCAACAACAATTCAGAAGATGCCGAACTGCTTACAAAACTAAGTATCAGCACAGGTTTACAGGCAAAAAATCAGGTCGATTTCTTCGAAACCAATAACCGATGGGACAAACTATATGTCGGATCTTTTAAAGATTGCAGTATCATCTGCCACGGTAAAACCACCAATCGCGCCTTTGAAGAGGATAATTTTGCTGAGGCCCTGCCAGCAGCAGAAATTGCAGCCATCATTTGGGACGAAAGTAGCGAGACCTTTGGCTTTGCCCTTTTTCAGAAGGGAAAAACTGTTAGAAAAGTATTAATCTCTGCCGGCACCTTCGAATTCGATATGGGTTTTCCTATCGATGAAGAATCAAAATTAAAAGACACCGAACTGCTCGATACCGATGAGATGCTCGATATCATCGATGCCGAAGGAAAGGAAGCCCTGCAGCATATTCTAAAATCGGAAAGAACCATTCACAGCACAAATCGATTGGTGAAAAGATATCTCAAAGCTGAACTTGTAAGCATTGAGGACGAAATACTACTGGAAGAATACGGATAAAACAAGCGAGCGTGAAAAAATGTCAGATAAACGAATTCAAAAACTGACGTTTTGACCTTTTTTTTGTCTACATTGCAAGTGGATTATTATTTGACTGATAGGATGCAGACAAATCAGAAGTTTTTCAATTGACGCTCAAACCCCAAAAAATTCAAATTCAAGCATATGTTCGATAAATTCACGGAAAAGGCCCGACAGGCCGTACTAAAGGCACAGGAATATGTCCGCGCCCGTCAGCAGCAGGATGTACAGGTAGCGCACCTTATGAAAGGTATGCTCGAAGTTGATGAAAGTGTTGTGGGTTATCTGTTAAAGAAACTGGGTGTTAATCTCAGCGATCTCAACAGCAAACTGGATGTGATTATGGATGCGTATCCCAAGGTTTTCGGAGCAGGAAATCTGGGTTCACATCTTTCGAAAGAGGCGAGTCTGGTAATTCAGAATGCTCAAAATTTGGCAAAGGATTTCGGCGATGAATTTGTTGCCGTTGATATTATACTTGCCGGGATTTTCTCGGTAGATGATAAAACTGCTCGCCTGTTGCGCTCTTTGGGTGTCAATGAAAAAGATTTAGGCACAGCCATCAAAGAATTGCGTAAGGGACGAACCGTAAAATCAGAAAGTGCAGAGAATGAGTTCAATGCCTTAAATAAATATGCAGTTAACCTTAACGATCAGGCAAGACAGGGTAAATTGGACCGCATCATTGGCCGTGACGATGAAATTCGACGTGTGTTGCATATCCTTTCCCGTCGCAAAAAGAACAATCCAATTCTTATTGGCGAACCCGGTGTTGGTAAAACCGCAATTGTAGAGGGGCTTGCATGGCGCATCGTAAACCAGGATGTTCCTGAAAACCTGATGGATAAAACGGTTTTTTCACTCGATCTGGCTGCGCTGGTTGCTGGTGCAAAATATAAGGGCGAGTTTGAAGAAAGGCTCAAGGCAGTTGTGAAAGAAGTAACTACTTCCGACAATGTCATTCTTTTTATCGATGAGATACATACGCTTGTGGGTGCCGGCGGCGGCGGCGGTTCGATGGATGCGGCAAATATTCTGAAACCTGCACTTGCAAGAGGTGAATTGCGTGCAGTTGGCGCAACAACCCTCGATGAATATCAGAAATATTTCGAAACCGATAAAGCACTCGAACGACGTTTCCAAAAGGTGACCATCGAAGAGCCAACTGTAGATGAATCTATTGCAATTCTACGCGGCTTGCGCGAACGTTATGAAAATCATCATAAGGTCCGTATCCTCGATGAGGCACTCATTGCCGCGGCCGAACTTTCGAAAAGATATATCAGCGACCGCGCATTACCCGATAAGGCCATTGACTTGATGGACGAGGCAGCTGCCAAACTGCGTCTCGAACTCAATTCGATGCCCGAAAAACTGGATGAACTCGACCGCAAAGTTCGTCAGCTCGAAATTGAGCGCGAAGCTGTAAAAAGAGATGGCGACCAAAAACGACTTGCAATTATAAATGAGCAAATTGCCAACAATTCGGAGGAACTCAATCAGCTGAAAGCTGCCTGGCAGGCCGAAAAAGAACTGATCAACATCATTCAGTCATGTAAGTCAAAAATCGAAGATTTCAGAATCCTAGCCGATGAAGCGCGCCGTATTAGCGATTATGCCAAGGTAGCCGAACTCGAATATGGAAAAATTAAGGAGCAGGAAATAATTTTGGACAATGCCCAAAAGCAGCTGGCCAAACTAGCTCCAGATAAAAGACTTACCGATGGTGAAGTGGATGCAAACGACATTGCTGAGGTTGTTGCACGCTGGACAGGGATTCCGGTAAACCGAATGCTCGAAAGCGAAAGGGAAAAATTGTTGCGCATGGAAGATGAAATCGGCAAAAGAATCATCGGTCAGCGCGATGCAGTGGTGGCCATTTCAGATGCTGTACGCCGAAGTAGAGCCGGCTTGCAGGATGCCAAAAAACCTATTGGCTCTTTCCTTTTTATGGGAACAACAGGTGTTGGTAAAACCGAATTAGCGAAGGCCCTTGCAGAATTTCTCTTCAACGATGAAGCTGCAATCACCCGATTGGACATGTCAGAATATATGGAAAAACAATCGGTATCGAGGCTGATTGGTCCGCCACCCGGCTATGTAGGGTACGAAGAAGGTGGTCAGCTTACCAATGCCGTGCGCCAAAAACCTTATTCCATAATTTTGCTTGACGAGATTGAAAAGGCACATCCCGACACTTTCAATATCCTGCTTCAGGTGCTGGACGATGGTCGACTCACCGACAACAAAGGACGTGTGGCCGATTTCAAGAATACCATCATCATTATGACAACGAATATGGGATCAAATATCATTGCCGAAAATTTTGACGGATTAGAAGATGTTGATGCCGAAAAACGAAATTCAATCATCGAAACAACCAAACTTGAGGTAATTGAAGAGTTGAAAAAACATGTGCGCCCAGAGTTTTTGAACAGGATCGACGAAACGGTAATGTTTACGATGCTGAATCGAGCGGAAATTAAGCAGATTCTGATGTTGCTCATCAAAGGAGTAACCAAAAGACTAACCGATCAAGGCTATCAGCTGGAATTGAATCAGAAGGCCATTGATTATCTTGCCGATTTGGGTTATGAACCGGCTTTCGGTGCCCGTCCGATGAAACGTGTATTACAGCGCGAACTGGTTAATGAACTCTCAAAAGCCCTGCTGGCAGGAAGTTTCATTCCGGGAGATTCAATTCTGGTCGATTTGGATTCAACAGGTCAAATGCTGACTTTTGTTAAAAAATAACATATAAATAAAATCAATTTATAAGGACTGTCGCAAGGCAGTCCTTTTTTTGTGTTAATGTTGAAGATTTTTTGAATTAATTGGTCAATTATTTAAACATTCTGTCATATCTTTACCTTTTACTCTTTGAACCTTATGTCAGAATTATAATATTTTTATAATTGCTCAAATAAAAAAACTTACTCAATAGATTTTGGCCAATTACTCTATCCGGGATTTAGAGAAATTATCGGGAATTAAAGCCCATACTATCCGAATCTGGGAACAGCGCTATCACTTCATAGAGCCAAGACGCAGCACAACCAACATCCGGTTTTATACCGATGAAGATCTGCAGTACTTGCTCAACGTTGCATTCCTGAACAGGAATGGGCTGCGCATATCCAAGATCTCGAAAATGTCGCGGGTTGATATTAGCAAAAAAGTTTCCTCAATCTCGCAGGATAGCCTCGAAAACTCCAATCAGTTACAGGCACTCACAATGGCAATGATAGAGTTAAATGAAGATAAGTTTGAACATACTCTAAAAACAGCTATAGAAAAAGAGGGTTTTGACCAGGTGCTCTCCGGTATCATTTTACCTTTTCTCGAAAAATTGAGTCTGCTTTGGCTTACTGGTTCAATCAGTGCAGCAAATGAACAGTTTATCAATCATTTAATCAGGCAAAAAATAGCTGTATACAGTGAAACACTGCCAATTCCCAATCCTGAAGCAGCAGCTTTAAGACCTAAGGCAATTCTTTTTGAACCATTTGCCGATGAACAGGAGTTGATGCTGAACCTAGTAAACTATTTGTTCAGATCAAAAGGCTGTAGAACCATGTATCTAGGCAAGGGTATCAACCTTAAAAATCTTTCGGCTGCCTGCAGCGCATTCCATCCCAATTGTTTTTATGTGATGCTTTCGGAGGGAAATTCAAAGAATAATCCGCAGGA
>CAMDAB010000003.1 GCA_945888475.1 Saprospira grandis DSM 2844
TGATTTTTGCGCACTTAAAATGCCTATAAATCCAAAAAAACTAATTAGAAATACAACTGTTTTGTTTTTCATGATATAATGAGTGAGTATCTTTGAATGCAAAAATATGCTTTTTTGTTTTGAAGCGCCACTTTTTTATGTTGAATTTGTATTTTAGTAGTAGACATCAGATTGTCATCTTGTAGATAATCAGTATTGAGACAAGTATAATAATCTGAGATCTGACAATCTGATAATCTGAAATCTGAAAATGTTTCTCCTCGGCATCCGACATCACGGCTCAGGCTCCTCAAAAAGCCTCATAAAAGCACTGAATATTATTCAGCCAGACCTGATTTTGCTCGAAGGCACTGAAGAAGCAGATGCCCTGCTCAAATATGTTGGGCAAAAAGGATTGGTTCCGCCAGTTGCCATGTTGATGTACAATCCCAAGAATTTTTCAGAGGCAGTTTTTTATCCCTACACCGAGTTTTCGCCCGAATGGCAGAGCATTTTATTTGCCAATAACAATAAGATTCCGATTCAGCATTTCGACTTGCCCCAAAGCATCCGATTTGCGATGAAAACCACAAAAACACAAGAGACTTTTTTCGAAGAAAATCAGACTGAAAATGACCCGATCAAAAGAGATCCTCTTGGCTTTCTGGCTCGGCTGGCCGGATTCGAAGATGTAGAAAGATGGTGGGAATATAGTTTTGAGCATTACAATGATGACCCAATTGCACTGTTCGAGCAGATAACATCCATGATAACAGCGCTGAGAAGTGAAGAGGAAAAAACTGTTGATGGAAGAAGGGAGGAACTCCTTCGGGAGGCTTATATGCGCAAGACCATCAGAGATGCCATCAAAAAAGGGTATAAAAATATTGCAGTTGTATGTGGCGCCTGGCATACAGCAGCACTCGATATTGAAAAATTTCAGTCAAAAGCCGATAATGCAGCACTGAAAGCTTTGCCAAAAATAAAGATGCAAGCCACCTGGATTCCCTGGACTTTCGAACGTATTTCCAAAAGCAGCGGATATGGGGCGGGGCTTGTATCGCCTGCCTGGTACAGTATGCTTTTTCATTCCGATAATCCCGTAGTGGAGTGGATGTCGAAAACTGCTGAGCTTTTGCGCCTTGAAGGATTTGAAAATGGATCGGCTCAGGTAATCGATGCAGTAAGACTTTCACATTCTTTGGCAGCAGTAAGGGGCTATCTGATGCCTGGAATCGATGAACTCTTCGAGGCCGCTGTAACGGTTTTCGGACAGGGTAATTCCGAATCATTGGAATTGATTCGAAAAACGTTGATTATTGGTGATAAACTAGGAGAGGTGCCAGATGAAATCAGTAATTTACCCTTACAACAAGACATCGAATCGCAGATAAAGAGTTTGCGGCTCTCCAAATACAAAATTTCTGCCGAGCAGGACATCAAAAAAGAAGGCCTTGATCTTCGAAATGAATTCGATCGTTCGCAAAGTAAATTTCTGCATCGACTAAATATTTTGGGTATTGACTGGGGTGTAGAAAAAGCTTATTCCGGTCGTGAAAAAACCACGATGAAGGAGTATTGGTCGCTGTCATGGAATCCCGAATTTGTACTGCGTATGATTGAGGCCTCGATGTATGGCAATGATTTAAAAACTGCTGCGCTGAATATGCTTAAAGCAAGGTCAAATGACAGTAATTCACTTGCATTGCTCACAGCTCAATTGACTTCGGCAATAAAAGCCGACCTGCCCGAGGCTATGGATTATATGCTGACAAAAATGAAAGATTCGGCAGCCCTCACCAAAGACATTGCTATGCTGATGCAGACAGTGCCTGAGCTTGTAATGGTGTTGCGCTATAGGGATGTCAGAAAAACAGATCTTTCAGCAATTGATGCGCTCATAGCTCAAATTGTACCCAGGGCTTGCGTGGGATTACCATCAACGGCAGCTTTTATGGATGATGAATCGACAGAAGCACTTTTTAAAATTACTGTTGATTTCAATAGGGCACTCAACCTGCTCAATAATCATATTTACAAAGATTTATGGCAAAGTTCGTTGATACAACTCTATGAAAACAGACAGGTAAACGGTTTGCTGCGAGGCCTTGCTACCCGACTGCTCTTCGACAGCAAAATCAACAATCTGGAACAAACAGCTAACCTGATGAGTTTGGAACTCTCAAAGGGAAACCCATTGCCTAAAGCCGCCGCCTGGCTCGAAGGTTTTTTATACGGCTCGGGTTTATTGCTGATTCACAATGCTGAACTATGGAAAATTTTGGATGAATGGGTCGATCTTTTTCCGGAGGATCAGTTTCAGGAATTTTTACCAATTCTACGCAGTGTTTTTGCTAATTATTCAAAACCTGAAAGGACTCAGATGCTATCTATTGCCAAAAGCGGTATCGAAAACAGGAAAAGTACAGCTGTTGAGGGGCTTAATAGTAAATTAGCTACAACAATTTTGGGCGGGCTGAAAAAATGGATTTAGTAGCAATTCGTATTAAGTAAGCTCCAGAATTTAAACACAGCGTGCACAAACCCTCGAAAGCTTCCTCGATAGCTATCGGGAGGGGTTACACAGAGCAGCACAAAGGATTTCATGGGGTTTTGTTATGTGTTTTAGAAAATCAGCTTATTAAGCCTTCGAAAACCTCATTCAAAAGGTCTTTGTTATTAAAATCTTCAGCTTCAATTTTTTGGATGCAACGATTGTGCAAGAGCAAGATTTCATCACAATATTTAAGTGAGAGGTCGATTTCATGCGTAGCGAGTACTATGATTTTATTGGTTTCACTGGCGAGTTTGCTTAATAAATCAAAGGTTTTGTGTCGATGCACATAGTCGAGATGCGCAGTAATTTCATCCAGCAAAATTATATGCGTTTCCTGTGCCAATGCTCGCGCAAGCATTGCCGATTGTTTTTCGCCATCGCTGCACTGGCTAAGATATTTCTTGCATAGATGGCTGATTCCCATTTTGCTGAAAGACGCATCTATTATTGTTTTGTCTTCATTTTTTAGATAACCGCTCAGTCCCAGATATGGGTGTCTTCCCAAGGCTACAAGCTCCCAAACAGTTAAAAAGTGATAATCAATTTTTTCTGTTCCGATCCAGCAAATTTTTCGCGCGAGTTCCTGTGCTGAAAATTTAGACATGGGCTGTTCGTTCAGAGAAATTGTTCCGCCGATCGCCTTGTAAAGCCCGGCCAAATGTTTCAGCAGCGTGCTTTTTCCACTGCCGTTACGGCCAATCAGTGCATAAAATTTTCCATTTTGAAAATCGGCATCAAAGTTTTCTACCAGCAAGTTTGCTGAACTGTAGCCGATATTCAAAGCATTGCAGCTTAGCTTTGTATTTTCTGCCTTAATTACCATTGTCCAATTTTGCCCTCTTTGACCATTTCGGCATAGGCTTTTGCAAAATAAGTAAGGATGACATCTGCTCCGGCTCGGCGGATTGACATCAGCATTTCGGGCATGGCTTTTTCAAAGTTGAGCCAGCCGTTTTGACAGGCAGCCGTTAGCATGGCACATTCGCCACTTACATTGTAGGCAGCAATGGGCTGTTCAAAATTTTGCTTCAATAAGGCAATGATGTCCAGATAGGGCAGGGCCGGTTTTACCATTAAAAAGTCGGCACCTTCCTGTACATCCAAACTTGCTTCAATGAGTGCTTCGCGGCTGTTAGCCGGATTCATTTGATATGTTTTCTTATCGCCCGATTTTGGTGCCGAGTCGAGCGCATCGCGGAATGGTCCATAAAAAGCCGAAGCATATTTGGCAGTGTATGACATAATGGAAACATCTGTAAAACCTGCTATGTCGAGTGCCTCACGTATGAAACCTACACGGCCGTCCATCATGTCGCTGGGACCGAGGATATCGGCTCCTGCCTGCGCCTGCGCAACCGCCATTTTAGCTAGAATTGGCAAGCTTGTGTCATTTACAATTTCGCCTTTATCATTCACATAACCGTCATGGCCATCGCTGCTGTATGGATCCATTGCTACATCTGTCATCAGGCAGATTTCGGGAAAAGTTTCCTTTAGTTTTCTCAAAATGTGCAAATAAAAATTTTCCTCAGCATAGCTGTAGGATGCAATTTTATCTTTGAGTTCCTCGGCAACTGCCGGAAAAATCACATAAGTATTGATGCCTAATTTCAAACATTGCTCAATTTCGGGCAAAAGCATATCTAAACTCCAACGAAAATTGCCGGGCAGTGATTTTACCTCGTTTTTGATACCTTTTCCGTCGTAGACAAAAATTGGATAAATTAAATTGTCAACACTCAAATGTGTTTCCTGAGCAAAAGCTCTGATGGCTTTATTTTTACGATTTCTGCGAGGGCGGATTTGCATTGGTATAGGAAAGAAATTTTTAATTTGAGAAATGAAGTTTCGTGAAACGAAGCTCCGCGAGGCGAAACGAATTAGTCTATCCGATAGCTATCGGATTGAGTTTTTGAAAATGTCTTGATACTTGATACTTGTCCCGATAGCTATCGGGATGATACAAGATTAATTTCTGATTTCTGACAATCTAATTTCTACACAAACAAATTCATCGGATTAAAATAAAAAAACCAGACAAAAGAACCAATGATGGTGGGAAACATAATGCCTCTGATGAAATTTTCATATCGCCATCTGTTGGCAAAAATTGTTGGAATAAGGTTAACACAAATAGCAAAAAGACAGACAGAACTAAGTTTGAAACTAAACTGAACCTCAGTTGAATCGTTCAGAGCCTTGTTCAATAACAATAAAATTCCTAGCGTGAGCAGGGGCAAAACAGTACCCATAATCAGTCCGTAAATAAATTTATCCTTGATCATTTTATCGATTATAGTTTAAATGACTTAATTTAGGAATAGCCTTATGTGCAGTAAGATCGTGCATAGATGGAACAATCGATACATAGCCATGTTCGAGCGCCCAGATATCTGTATCTTCGCCCTGGTCTTCGCAGGTAAATCTGCCCGAAAGCCAGTAATAAGGACGTCCGCTTGGATCAACATTTGGAATAAATTCTTCGGCCCAGTGACCCTCTGCCTGTCGGCATACTTTTGTACCTTTGATTGACTCAAGTGGCAGGTTTGGAATATTTACATTCAGCAATAAGGTATCTTGCAATCCTTTTTCCAAAACTGATTCTATAATTTGACCCGCATATAGTTGCGCTGCACTAAAATCGGCATCCATTCTATAGTTCAAAAGTGAAAAGCCTATAGAGGGTATTTTTTCGATAGAAGCCTCCATCGCTGCAGACATTGTACCTGAGTAAATGATATTGATCGATGAATTGGAACCGTGATTGATGCCTGATACACAAAGGTCAATCTTGCGGTCTTTCACCAAGACATGCTTGGCCATTTTGACACAGTCGACCGGAGTTCCTGAACATTCATAGGATTCAATCCCTTCGAAAAGTTCTACTTTGTAAAGCCTCAGCGGATGTTCCAGGGTAATAGCGTGTCCTTGTCCCGATTGCGGACTGTCGGGAGCAACGACCAACACATCTCCAAATTGTCTTGCTGTGTCAATTAACGCTTTGATGCCAGGAGCGCCTATTCCGTCGTCATTTGTGACTAGTATGAGTGGTTTCATCTGTGATTTTAAATAGTTGAATCTTTTTTGCTGCCCAAAGATAAAAAAAGAGGACCGAAGTCCCCATATTTTGAATTTGATTTATTTCTGTATGAGAGATTTTGTTTTTTGAAGTTAAACTTAACAATTCTAAGTTTTGCTGCTTCCGAAAACTTTCAAATTGAAATCGCTCAACAAATCAATAATAATCTTGGTTTTCCATTTTCTCTGGGAGCTCGGTGAATAGAGGGCTGCACTTCTGAGCCAGGATGTTTTACAGCAAGACGCCATAGATTACCAAGTCCCAGACTGATTGGTACTGCGTCGGGTTTTGCTTCATAATGCAGATCAAAAAAGTATTCTGCGGCAAAGTCGGCATAGTCATTTTCTGCTATTTCATACATTTTAATGAGCGCTTCCCGAATTTCGGGAATCATAATCTTCTGAACGGCTTCCAAATTCAACAGAATTTCGCTGCTACTCCCATAATAGGTACAGAGAAAAGTGTCAGTTGCTACTGGAGAACTGTCCACGTGAAAGGAATATACATCGGTTGAGAAAAAAGTATCCTCTTCCTCAGCCGGATAAGCATTGATGAGATTTAAAACCGGTGCAGCACCATAAGTTTCCAATAAATTAAAGTCGAAAAGGATTGTTTCTCTGGCAATTTGTCCAGCTTCGCTCAATTCCAGTTCGAGCAGTTCATTTATTTCAATCACTCTAATGTCAATAGCTGAATTCAACTTTTGAACTATTTCTGCAAAATCGCCTTTGAGTTCACGTTGCCAGCAAAGGGCATTGATTTCGCCAAGGAAAGGAGTCGAAACCAATGCCGAAAAGCTGTCCAATGTCTTATATTGAGACATTAAATTTATATTTCATTATGTGATATTCAAATTGCAATTTATTTTTTCATTGCTTTGAGATAATTTGATAAGAAGCAAGAAGTGACTAGCAAATCTTTATCAACCCTGTAAGCCTGTTCAAAAGTCTTCATTTGAACAAAAGTTTCATATACATTTTTTAAACTTGAACTAGTCTTAGTCAATTTATTAAAATCTATTTGAGTGAATATGTACTTTTCGATTAACATGTTATAGGCTGTCCCATCAAATAAATCATTCGTTATAACTTGATTTACCCCATAAGCATCTGATGAAGGACAAAGCAGAAGTCTATTCTCGAAAGGTATTACATAAGAGCCGTCACTAATGTTAATGGTTTTATTTTTATTCTGTATTCGGAATAATTTAGTGGACGGATCTTTTATAGCCTTTACATAAAACTGCTCTTTGTCATAATATTTATTGTCAATAAATGGGAATTGAAAAATAATTTCTTCAATGTTACCATTGCTATTATATTTATAACTAACTTTAAGAGAGTCATAATCCCCATGAAAAACTATTACTCCAGCTCTCGGAGTTTTATGTAACAAATAACTTTCGTTAATTTTTACATTTTTTAATAACTCATCGTAACTTTTACCCTTAACACTTTCAAGGGTTTTTTCGCTCCAGTCCCATATTATTTCCCATAGTTTTTGATGGTCTTTTATGAATCTTTCACCTAGCTTTAAACTCCAACTATCATTATTCAGGCTGCAATAATATTGACCGCTAACCTTTTCCTGTGTTTGAGACTTTGAAGTATAACTTATGCTTGAAACTCCAATATCCCTTGAGCCGCCAATATTTTGCATGAAGGTTTCTTGTTTATTGGGAACAAAAAACATTTCACGGTTGATTTTTAGTTTGGTTTTCTTAATTTCCCCATTCGGTTTTTGAAATTCAACTCTTGTAGCAAACATTGAATAAATATGGCAATCTGGAATAATTTTAGCAGACAGAGCTGAGTTTTTATCATAAAGTTCAATGTTCACGATTTCATTTCCAGCAGCATCTTTATTTCCAGTATTAACTAATTTTGAAGTGTATTCAGTCGAATTAGAGTTGTACACGTGAATGTGTCTTGATGGTAAATTTGTAAGTTTTTTTGGAGCAAGCACACTATACAAATATGTCCCGTTCTCATCATAAATCTGATCGGCTGTTTTTTTTGCTTTTTCCACATTTGCCTGCCCAAATAGGGAAAATACATTTAACATCATAGAGATGACAATCAAAGCGTTTTTCATGTAAGGTTTTTTTAAAAAAGTTAAATAAAATATATTTAGAAACAAAAGTTTATATTAGTATATACTTATATTTATTTTCTTGATAGGTTTTATAATTTCGAGTGCACAATATCCAAAATAGCTTTCTCCAACTCATTGGCTTTTTGGACCAATAAATCGGACATTTGCAGGCTTTCTTTTACAAAGTTTTCATCTTTTAGTCCGCCAAGATTTACTTTTACATTGAGATAAGCACCCAGCACAGCAGCTCTTGCGCAAAGTGCGCCTACACCTGCATCTGTCACAGAATTCGGATTGCCGATTTTGGCCATTGCCTCAATGATTTCGAAAGTTTGCAATGAAAGTTGCATTACTTTCAAAGGCACTTCCACAGCATATTTGGTGGCATTTTCTATGGCAAGCGAGCGGGCAGTTTTTTCATCATCCGTTGCTTTGGGCAAACGCATGGCATCGATAATGGCATTGAAAGCATTGGTATCTTCATCCACCATTTTCAGTAGCGCAGTTTTGAGTTCCTGACCTTTTTCGGCCCAATTACCAAACTCAGCCCAACGCTCGTCCCAGCCTTTTTTGTGCGAGGATAAATTGGCTACCATTGTGCCCAAAGAGACACCCAATGCGCCAACATAAGCAGCAATAGAACCTCCGCCCGGTGCCATACTTTCCGAAGCAGTTTCGTCTGCAAAGGCGGTCAATGTCATATTGACCAAAGGCGTTTTGCTGTAGTCCGCTAACATATATTCAATGATGCGTTTTTTAGGATCGAATGGTGCTAACTCGTCCAGACCCATCGATTTGATGGCAATTTTAATCAGTTCCGATTCTGCCACACCAACTGAACGCTCCTGTTTTCTGAGGAAGAATTTGCCGGCATCAATCATTACCTGCAAAGGAACAAGTCCAACAAGTTCGGAACCTGTAACCCGCATTCCACGCTTATCTGCCGATTTGCAGCAAGCTTCGAATACTTCGTGCAAGGGCGCCAGCTGCATATTGGTGATATTCATCGAAACCTGTGCCACGCCATATTCAGCAATGTACCAGCCAATGCCTTTTACGCCTTTGAAAAGACCGGGAACACGTAGAGGTTCACCATTTGCATCCAATACATTTTTGCCGTTTTCTGTTTTGATACGGCCTGCTTCGCGCACATCGAAGGCGACTGAGTTTGCTCTTCGCTCGGAGGTGGTATTCAGATTTACATTGTAAGCAATCAGAAAATCACGGGCACCGATGGCTGTTACACCCGATTTGGCATTCAGACTTCTCGGTCCGTAATCTGGAATAAAATCATCGCCCGAAAGTTTCGAAGCCATTTTCTCATATTCTCCTGCGCGAATATTTGCCAGGTTTTTCCAGCGAGGATCAGTCGCTGAGTATTCGTACAAAAATACCGAGATGCCCAGTTCTTCACCTACACGCTTTGCCAATTGTTTTGAATAAAGCACCGTTTCTTCCATGCTGATTCCGGAAATTGGAATAAAAGGACAGACATCGGTGGCGCCCATGCGCGGATGTTCGCCCTTGTGCTTGCTCATATCGATGAGTTCGCTAGCTTTTTTAATGCCCAGAAAAGCTGCTTCGACCACTGCTTCGGGTGCGCCTACAAAAGTTACAACTGTTCTGTTAGTAGCCTTGCCTGGATCGACATTCAATAATTTGATACCCTCTACAGATTCGATGGCATCGGTAATCTGTCTGATGATATTCATGTCGTTCCCCTCGCTGAAATTGGGAACACATTCTATGAGTCTATTAGCGTTCATGTTATTTTAATGATTATTTTCAAATGCTGTCTGAAGTTTTTATTTCGCAGCAAAGGTAAAAAAAATATTACTTTTGTAAACTATTGCCGCTCATTCTGCATTTTTGGCGATTAAAAACTTTGCTTTCATGAGTTTTGTACTAAAAGTTTACACTGTTGATTTAAAGTCGATTGCTGCGCTTTACGGTTCTGCTAATTCGGAGCTTGTTAAGCTTTTATTGTCAAAATTCAGCTCGGAAATAGTACAAATAAATGATTGGAACGAAGCAGATATCAATGCCGAAACTGCCTTGCAAGATATTTTTAATGGCAGCTGCAGCAGTAGTTCCGGCGAAATTTATGCGCAGGTTTTGGAACTCATCTGCAAAGAAATAGGAATGGAGCTTGCCGCTGATGAATGGTCCGACCTCTCCATGACTTGGATTATGGACATCAATATGGAGGCATCTCTGCCCATGCAAGCACTGCCCATTCCTGAAAATTATCCCTATGTACTGAGCATTTTCAATAAATCAGCAGATGAATTTATTGAAAATTTCAGAGCCTTGGATTATGAGCCCGCTGCCATGTCTCAGGCTGAGTTGTGGTTTCAAAAATTGGAGAAGGAGAAAAAGGATTTGATGTTGTTTTTTTATTGAATTAGTGCGTATTAGCTTCGGAGAAGCGAAACATTCCTAGCACCGAAGGTGCAAAAGGAATACAAGCTTCGGAGAAGCGAAACGTTTTTTATGAATCGTGCGAAGGGAATAGTGTCGAATCTTTCACTGCGTGGAGCTCTCTCGTCTTGGGACGAGATCGGTTCCTCTTTTAATCTTCAATTCTTCAGTTCTTTCATCCTTTCATCCTTTCACCCTTTCAACTTCAAAACCCCCATATTATACAGTATAAAAGCATAAACATCCGATCTGGCCTCGATAATTTTTGAGACGGGCGTACCCGCGCCATGTCCGGCATTGGTCTCAATTCTGATCATTAGTGGATTTTCCGAGGTTCCTGTAGCTTGCAAATGCGCAGCAAATTTAAAGGAGTGTGCAGGAACAACGCGGTCGTCATGATCGCCGGTAGTGATGAGTGTAGCGGGATATTTGACCCCTGCTTTTACATTGTGAACAGGGGAGTACTTCAACAGGTAATCCAGCATTTCCTTCGAATCATTGGCTGTTCCGTAGTCGTAGGCCCATCCTGCTCCAGCGGTGAATGTATGGTAGCGGAGCATATCCAAAACACCCACTTCGGGTATGGCAACTTTGAAGAGTTCAGGTTTTTGGGTCATGGCCGCAGCTACGAGTAATCCACCATTCGAGCCGCCATTGATGGCAAGATATTCACTGCTGCAATATTTTTCTTTGATGAGGTATTCGGCTGCAGCGATAAAATCGTCAAATACATTTTGCTTTTGCATTTTGGTGCCCGCATCATGCCATTTTTTGCCGTATTCGCCACCACCACGCAGATTGGCCACCGCATAAACGCCGCCCATCTCCATCCAAACAGCAGCAGAAGTGCTGAAGGAAGGCGTTAGACTGACATTGAATCCGCCATAACCGTAGAGTATCGTCGGATTTTTACCGTTTAGCTTCAGGCCTTTTTTATAGGTGATAATCATAGGCACCTTTGTACCATCTTTCGATTGGAAAAAGACTTGTTTCGACTCATAATCGCCCGATTTAAAGTCAATTTTTGGGGTCCAGTACAATTCCGATTTGCCGCTGCCCGCATCTAGTTTGTAAATTGAAGAAGGTGTATTGTAATTGGCAAAACTGTAGTACAATTCCTTTTCGGCTTTCTTGCCGGCAAAGCCCGAGGCAGTACCAATGCCTGGTAATTCAATTTTTCTAATCAGTTTGCCCTCGTAGTCGTATTGTTCTACTTTCGAAGTGGCATCGACCATATAGTGGGCAAAGATATATCCGCCGCCAATAGAAGGTTCCAAAACCTGTTCTTTTTCGGGAACCAGGTCTTTCCAGTTTTCAGGTGTTGGTTTTGAAAAATCTGCGCTCACAATTTTCTGATTGGCCGCGCCTTTATTGGTTACAATGATGAGTCGATTGTCTACATTATTGAGTACATAGCTGTCGTAATCGAAGCCTTTTACGATTTGCACAATAGGAGCGTTCTCTTTGATCAGGTCCTTGATATAGAGTTCATTGCCAGATGTTGATTCCGCCGCTGAAATTACCAGAAAACGGTTGTCTTCAGTAACTGAACCGCTCACATAACGTCTTTTTTCATTGGCTGAAGCGCCAAAAATTAATTTATCTTCTTTTTGTTTTGTACCTAATTTATGGTAATAAAGTTTGTGCTGATCGGTTTTGGCCGAGAGTTCGCTGCCTTTTGGCTTGTCATAGCTCGAGTAGTAAAAACCCTCATTGCCTTTCCATGAAAGACCGCTGAATTTTACATCAACAAGGGTTTCGTCCAAAACTTTTTTGCTTTCGCATTCAATTATCATGACCTTGCGCCAGTCGCTCCCACCTTCCGAGATTTGGTAGGCAGCCATATTGCCATCTTCCGAAAATTCGATACCGGCCAAGGAGGTCGTACCATCGCTGGAGAATTTATTGGGGTCGAGGAAAACCTTGGCTGCTTCCTGTCCTTTTTGAGCATACATCACGTATTGATTCTGCAGCCCGTCATTTTTATAGAAGTATTTAACGCCGCCCTCAGTAAATGGCGCACTCAATTTCTCGAAATTCCAAAGCTTGGATAGGCGATCTTTAATCTGTCCTCTGTAGGGTATTTTATTCAGATAATCGAAGGTGAATGCATTCTGGCGTTTTACCCAATCTTCGGTTTCTTTGCTACGGTCATCCTCGAGCCAGCGATATGGGTCCTTAATTATTTGACCAAAAAAGGTATCGGCACTAAGGCTGTCTTTGCTGGTTTCGGGATATTTAAAGCTCATTTTTTCTTTTTTGGGATTTGCGCAAGCACTTAGAATAAGTACTACAAAGCAAAGGCTGATATAATTTTTCATAAAATGGTATTTGAATTTTAAATAACGCTCAAAGTTACAAAAATGTAACATGCTTTGTCTGTCAGCGATTGTTGCTTTGTCGTTAAAAGTGCTGCGAATATCTGAAAAGTGGGAGTGAGTGAAAAAAAGAGGATGAAAGTCCTCTTTTTGGGGTGTTGTTTTGGAAAATTTCGCGTCCAGCTCTTTTTTAGAATCTCTTCCATGATTTTTGTTTAATCTTCCATGTAAACTATTGTCTTGAAAAGGGTTTGTGTACGCACTAATGGGTAACTTTGTGTATTTCATAGTATTGTTGAAATTAAGTTAACCCTATAAAATCGAAAACCAGCCCGGGTGCGCTGTTCAAGTGGGAAGCGTGGCTGGTATTATTAAATGCAATAATAAGGCGTATTTTTTTAAACGCAATGGTTTTGATGAAATTTATTTTCTTCATTATTGTCATTGAATCTCTCTTGAATTTTGTCCAAAGATAACGAAATTTTATTTTTAGTTGTCTGCCTGATGATTTTTACTATTTCTACCAATACACATATTAACATTATAATCGGCAAAAATCCCAAGCGTAAACATAAAGTATTGCAATCGCCAAACATCATTAATAAATTTATCTAGTATACTTTTTATACATCTAAAAAATAAAATAAAACATTTTGTACAATCGATGAACTTTTATAGCTTTGCAGATATCAAAACATATAACACCATGAAAAAACAGTTTACCCAGGTTTTTGGCGCAATTGCTCTTTTGTTGCTCTTTGCATTTAATGCCAATGCGCAAACTTCTTCCATGCCAGGTTACATCAACGGCGATAATATTAACCTACGTGCAGACCACACTACACAGTCAAGAGTGGTGACTATGCTTGCTCGCGGTCAGCGGATATCAATCATCAGCAGTTACCGCCCCGAGGGAAATTACAATGAGGCAATCCTCAGATCTTCCACAGATTTTTATGATTCAACTTATGGAAATTTGCTATTCTCATTGCCTAAAGGTAAAGCCGTAGTAGTGAATACTTATGATGGCGGAATGTATAATATTTCTTTCAGAAATGATATGACCGGCAGAACAGGATACGCAAGAATCGACAGCAATCGACTCGAATTTATCGGCGGTGATGCCTGGTATTTTGTCGAGGTTAACGGAATGCGCGGTTGGGTTTTTGGTAAATATGTAGCTTATTATTAGCATATTTTTATCTGGATTGATTTTTATCAACAACAATCTTAGCGTTTTATAGATAAAGTGCTTTTTTGCGCCCTTGCGTGAATTAGCATTCTTTTTTTTTTTTTATTTCTCGAAATTCATGTCCCAGCTTATCTTCAGCATTTTCCTGCTAATATTTTTTTGCGCTTGTAGTAATACAACACCAAATAATACTACTATTTCTTCGAAACAGGATGATCAAGCTACAGCGACCAAAGTTAATCACAAAGATAATACGCTACAACCTAATGTAAAGGCAGACTCTCTTATCAGCAGCGTTTTTCTGATGGGTAAGTTCGATTACAGAACACATCCTTGGTTTGTAAAAGTACCCGCTGGCATGAGCAACAGAGAAATCTATATTCAAAAAGAAACGCTCGAGGCATTTAGCAAAATGCATGAAGCCGCAAAAAAAGATGGGATCAGCTTTGTAATTATTTCTGGCACCAGGAATTTTACTGATCAAAAGGCTATTTGGGAGAATAAATGGAGCCGGGAAATAGTCACCCATAAAACCCACAAGGCTACAGCATTGAAAATTCTGGAGTATAGTTCCATGCCTTCCACCTCACGTCATCATTGGGGCACCGATATCGACATCAATTCCCTTGTGAGCAGTTACTTTAAAACTGGGAAAGGTGCGGAAGAATACGCCTGGTTAGTGAAAAATGCCAAAAAATACGGTTTCTATCAGACCTATACTCCAAAGGATAAGGGGCGTACAGGCTACTCAGTAGAAGAATGGCACTGGTCTTATTACCCGTTGTCCCGCAAATATCTGGAACAATACAATTTAAAAATCAGTAATAAGGATATCACAGGCTTTAGCGGCTGTGAAACTGCCAGCGAGATTGATATTGTAAAAAATTATGTCAATGGTATAGAAGCTTTTAAGTAGCTTGGGGTAATATAAATAGCGACTTTATTTTTGAGTTCTTATTCGCATATGTTTTTGTATTTCATGAGCTGTTGTGTGATAGTTATTTTGTGTGTTATTTTTTTTGTTTATGTTAATGATTTGTGGCGAGGAACAGCATTACATTTTTGTTTTTTCAGCAAATATAACTACTTTTATGATGTGATGCTTGGACAAGCCTCTTATCATATGATAAAGTAACCAAGTTATAGAATTAAGACCTGTCAGAAATGATAGGTTTTTTTATGTCTGCTGCTGTCGTCTCAGCATTCCCACCCATAAAATTTATACTCAACAAATATCCCACTCAGATTAAAATAATGCCTTTTAGGTTTGTGCTATCTATCCACTTCTCTGATGTTAAGGTATAAAGTTCTAATTGCAATCATTTTAAATATAACGAATTCGTTGCTATTAAACTAAAAGTTTTCTTATTTTTATATATGTTTGTTTAAATCTCACCTAAATGTCCGATTCCAAAACCATACAAATAGAAGAAAGCTGGAGAACAGCCCTGCATGTTGAATTTGAAAAGCCCTATTTCTCTGCATTAGAGGACTTTTTGAAAGCTGAAAAAGCAGCAGGGAAAACGATTTATCCTCCTAGCCCCTTGATCTTTAATGCATTTAATGCAGTGCCATTCGATCAGGTAAAAGTGGTTATTTTAGGGCAGGATCCCTATCACAACCCCGGCGAAGCACATGGGCTTTCTTTCTCTGTGCCTTTAGGCGTAAAAATTCCACCTTCCCTGAAGAAAATTTACAAGGAGTTGGAAACAGATATTGTCGGATTTAAAAGTCCTGAACATGGCTGTCTCGAACATTGGGCCAATCAAGGCGTATTTATGTTAAATGCCTTTCTTACAGTAGAGGCATCAAAGCCGCAGTCGCATCAAAAAATTGGCTGGGAAATTTTTACTGATGCAGTAATCAAGACCATCTCAGATAGGAGCGCAGGAGTTGTTTTTATGCTTTGGGGCAATTTTGCCAAGAAAAAAGCTGTACTCATTGATGCTACAAAACATTTAATATTGGAAGCGGCACATCCTTCGCCATTGGCTGGTAATGCCTTCCTGGGTTCGCAGCACTTCTCAAAAGCGAATAACTATTTAAATAACAATCATAAAGCACCTGTATCTTGGTGTTTTTGAAAAATGATACAGTTCTCAAAGGAGCAGATTGTGAAAAATATATTTAAAAAATAATGTTCTAATTTTGGATAAAAGCAAAATGGCTTTATCTTTGTGTCGCTCTTGAAAAAAGGGTAAGTTCTTTGGGTGATTAGCTCAGCTGGTTCAGAGCATCTCGCTTACACCGAGAGGGTCGGGGGTTCGAATCCCTCATCACCCACCCAAGTTTTTAGATCTATTTTTCCTCTACACAGAGGGTGATTAGCTCAGCTGGTTCAGAGCATCTCGCTTACACCGAGAGGGTCGGGGGTTCGAATCCCTCATCACCCACATTACATATACAAGGTTTCAGCTTTATTGTTGAAGCCTTTTTTTACGTTAAAAAAAGAATTATGTTAAAACTCATTCCAATCCTACTGCTTTTTATCTTCTGTGCATGTAAGCATTCAGATAAAGCAAATGAAAGTAAAACAACAGTTGAAAGTTCAGACTATTTCAATTACAAAACCGAGGGTAAATTTCAAGCCGCCGGTGTACAGATGATAGAATTGAAAGAAGGACATAAAGTTTGGACCAAAAGAATTGGCAATAATCCTAAGATAAAGGTTCTGTTATTACATGGCGGTCCTGCGCTCACACATGAGTACATGGAATGCTTCGAAAGCTTTTTTCCACAGGCTGGCATCGAATTTTATCATTACGATCAATTGGGCTCTTATTATTCCGATCAGCCTGAAAATGACAGTCTTTGGACTATTGGGCGTTTTGTGGAAGAATTGGAACAGGTCAGAATAAAACTTGGGCTCAATAGCGACAATTTTTTCATTTTGGGCAATTCCTGGGGCGGCATTTTGGCAATGGAATATGCTTTGAAATATCAAAAAAATCTAAAGGGTATGATCATTAGCAATATGACTGCCGATTTTGATAAATATGAGGCATACAATGCAAAATTGAGGTCAGCAATGCGAAAATCACTCATCGATTCATTAGAAGTGTTTGAAAAGAAAAACGATTACCACAATCCCAAATATCAGGATCTTGTCTTTAATGAGTATTATACCCGACATATATTGCGCCTACCGGCAAAAGAATGGCCCGAACCTGTATTGCGCAGTTTTAAGCATGTAAATGCCCATGTGTATGAATATATGCAGGGGCCCAGCGAATTTGTGCCGGGCGGAATACTAAAACATTGGTCGGTCTGGAATCGTCTCAAGGAATTATCAGTGCCAACCCTTATGATCGGTGCCAAATATGACAGTATGAATCCTGCCGAAATGGAAGAAATGAGCAAACTGGTTAAAAATGGCAAACATCTTTATTGTGCCAATGGCAGTCACCTTGCGATGTGGGATGAACAGGAATTTTATATGAAAGGCGTGATAGATTTTTTAAAATCTGTGAAGTAAATGAACGCCTTATTAAATAAATATTTTTTCACCTATAGTTTTATTTTCTTTCTTTCCTGCAATTCTATAAATGCGCAGGACTATATAGTTAATGGTACTGTTAAAGACAATGTAGGCATTGGATTGGCCTATGCAAATATAGTTTTTAAAAACGACAGTACCTTGTTTGGCGTAGCGAGCGATAGTTCAGGGAATTTTAATATCAGACTGAACCCTGCAAGTTATATTATGAGCGTTTCGCTTATCGGTTACAGCACACAGAATAGAAAAATTACTATTGATAAAAATACCAATCTAGGTTCAATAATACTCATTGAGGATTATCTGGGAACAGGAGAAGTTGTCATCAGTGCAAATTTAAAGGAAACTTACCTCTTAGCTTCGCCTGTAAAGGTTGCTGTATATTCTGCTAAATTCATTCAGCAGACCATCCCTGCCATGGGGCTTATGGAGACGCTAAAGCTAATGAATGGCTTACAGGAAAACAATGCCTGCGGGGTATGTAATACCAATTCAATCAGCATAAATGGTTTGCCACCAGCATATACAGCGATTCTTATTGATGGAACCCCTGCATATGGGAATCTGGCTTCAGTATATGGTCTTAACGGTATCCCAATAAATATTATCGAAAGAATTGAAGTTAGCAAAGGTCCCAATTCTACCCTCTATGGAACAGAGGCAATGGCAGGCACTGTAAATATTGTGACAAAAGATCCTGCTTGTCAGCCAATATACTCAATAGATATTATGGGCAGCAGTGATTTGGATTTAAATTCAAATCTTTCATTCGCAACAAAAATTCTTGGTCAAAATCTGCTTGCAGGTTTTCAGCACGCTTATTCAAATTTTTATGAGGATAGAAACAATGATGGTTTTGGTGATAATTTATCTTTGAACAGATTGTCAATTTTCTCTAAATTATCTGGTAAAATTGGGAATAAATCGAAGTATCATAACTTTGTTAAATATCTGTATGAAGACAGAAGAAATGGGGTTGAAACTTTTTTTCGCAACAGAAACCTAAGGGCTAATGACAGTATTTATGGCGAAAGTATTTTAACAAATCGATTTGAATTTTTAGGCAATTTTGAACTACCTTTCAAAGAAAAAATTAGAACCGATTATTCGTTCAGCCTTCATCGTCAAAACAGTTATTACGGTGCCGATTTTTATGAAGCGATCCAAAGTATTGCTTACATAAATATTATTTGGAACAAAAAAGTAAAAAAACATGACCTGATGTCCGGATTAACTTTCAGGGCGCAGTATTACGATGATAATACTTTTGTAACGGCCGATAGCTTAGAGAATAAACCTGATATACAGCTATTACCAGGTATTTGGCTGCAGGATGAATGGGAAATTATAAGTAATACGCTCACAATAATGCCAGGTTTTAGAGTTGATTATTACAATAGACATGGATTGATTCCATCCCCAAGGCTAAATATTAAATACAAGCCTTCCTTATGGTGGACAATGAGATTGAATGTCGGAACAGGGTTTCGTATTGTAAATCTTTTTGCTGAAGATCATGCCTTTGTAAGTGGTCAGCGTCGAGTTGTACTAGAGGAGAAACTCAACCCTGAGCGAAGTTACAGTGCTAATTTATATATCAATTATGTGTTTACTGTTTTTGGAGGTCAGGGCACTATAGATGCTGACGCCTATTATAATTACTTGGATAATGCCATATTCCCCGATTATTCTAATCAAAATTTATTGATTTATAGAAACCTAAAAGGTTATGCCAATATTTTTGGAACTTCGCTGACGCTAAATTACAGCTTCAAATTTCCACTATCATTCAATTTGGGAATAAATTTTTTAAATGCTTCAGAAGTGAGTATTCAAAATGCGGTCAGAAATTCCGATAAATTACTTTTTTCGCCCGATTACACTGCACTTTTCAATTTAAATTACAGATGGAAAAAAGCAGGGCTCAGTTTTACTTATTCAATGAATTTGACTGGGCCTATGAGTCTGCCCGAAATTTATGACTTAGATATTTACGGAAACCCACTTTCAACAGCAAGGCCAGAAAGATCCGGTATTTTTTCTATACACAATCTGCAGATTATTAAAAATTTTGGAAAACGCTACAGTTGCTATGTCGGAATTCAGAATATTTTTAATTATATACAATCTTATTCGCCTTTATCTGGTTATAACGACCCTGCCTTTTCAAGTGGATTTAGTCCCTTTTTTGATACCTCATACAATTATGGCACAATTCAAGGTAGAGAATTTTTTATAGGGTTCAGAATGAATATCGAAAAGAAAAATAAATAATATCTTTTACTCATCAGAAAAAAGAATTTACTCAGATAAAGTTTTCCTTGCAAGAATTTAATGACTTACAATGAAAAAGCCGAGCACATGATGGAGTGCCCGGCTTTTTTATAATTTATGAAATCATCTTACCTCATGAGTGTGATAGTTCCGCGTTTCAGCACCAAACCTGCTCCAGTGGATGATTCCCAACTGATGGTGTACATATAAACCTCTCTTGGTTGTTCAGCGCCATTAAAGGTACCATTCCATGCAGCTTCATCGGCATTGTCATAAACAACTTTACCCCAACGGTTATAGATTGTAAATTCACGAATGAATTTTTTGTCCATTTTAACAACCTGGAAGATATCATTTAAGCCGTCATTGTTTGGAGAGAAAGCAGTTGGAATAGATGGGGTGTTAGCTCTAACCTCAACATTTAAAGTATCGGTTGCAATACAACCATCACTGGAAGTTGCAGTGATAATAAACTGATAGATGCCATCATCGTCTGGTTCGACACTTGTGTTGATGCTATCAGCAGCGCTAAAGTTAGCATTGCTTGGTCCTACTGAAGTCCAGGCATAGCTTACGCCGCTTTCAATGTTGCCACCTGTAAGTAATGTAGGATCGCCCCAAATAATTAAAGTATCTGTAGCCAGTGAGTTTAATACACCTGCATTCAGTGTAGGCTGGAATGAAGTGTTTACAGTAGCTGCGTCAGTAACAGTACAGCCATCACTGTCCGTAACCGTTACATTATAAGTTCCTGCTGATGCTGCAGCAATGTCTTCGGTAGTTACACCATTCGACCAGGCATAAGTGAGTGGTAAGTTGCCGCCTGAAACTGTCAAATCAAGAGCACCTGAATTTGGTTGTCCGCAGGCTTCATCAACTGCTGTCAAAGTAACACTGATATCACCACTTCCTGCAACAGCAATATTTTGTGATGTCTGACATCCATTGGCGTCGCTCACTGTGATTGTATAGTTAGCTGCTGCCAAACCTGTAAGGTCTTCAGCACTTGCGCCATTCGACCAGCTGTAAGTATATGCACCTGTGCCACCGTTAACTGATAGTGTGATTGTCCCATCTGGCTGTCCGCAATTTGCAATTGTAGTAGATACATTGCTAATTGCTAAAGCAGTCGGTTGTGTAATATTGATTGGACCAAGATTTCTGATACAGCCATTTGCATCGGTAACTGTAAGTGAGAAAGAACCCGCTGCGATGTTATTCAAATCTTCTGTCGTAGTACCATTGCTCCAGATATAACTGTAAGGGCTAGTTCCACCAGAAACAGTTACTGGTATAGTACCATTTGTACCGCCATTACAGCTAACATTGGTAGACGTATTAGAAACGGTAACTGCTGTAGGCTGAGTTACAACAAGATTTGTTTGGGTTGCAGTACAACCTAAGTTGTCGGTTACAGTAACTGCGTAGGTGCCTGCCGCCAAACCATTTATATCCTGACTTGTGGCGCCATTGCTCCAGGAGTAGCTGTAATTTGGTGTTCCACCCGATACAGATAAATTAATAGATCCATTGCTACCTCCATTACAAGCGATATTTGCAACGGTTACAGATGCAGAAGGTGTACCAATAGCTGCAATTGCAATGGGTCCGTTTGTTGTGCTACAGCCATTTGCATCACTTATCGTAACGGTGTAAGCACCTGCGCTTAATCCTGAGACATCTTGTGTATTTGCACCATTCGACCATGCGTAATTAAGCGTGCCTGTACCTCCCGATGCATTGATATCAATAGTTCCACCTGCTGAACAGGTAGCATCTGTTGTAGTAAGCGTATTTGATGTAATTGCTGAAGGTTGTGTAACTGTAGCAGAAGCTGTTGCTGTACAACCTGCACTACTGGTTGCAGTCACGTTATAAGTTCCAACTGCAAGACCTGAAATGTCTTCAGTTGTTGCTCCATTACTCCAGTTGAAGGTATATCCTGTTCCTGCAATTGTAAGGTTTACTGAACCATTGTTACTTCCATTACAAGAAGCATTTGTATTTAATGCGGACGCAGAGAGGGCAGCTGGTTGTGTTATTACTACGGTATCAATTGCTGTACAGAAAACGCTTGGGGCTACTGCATCGGAAACTGTTACAAAATAGGTTCCTGCAGCCAATCCACAGATACTGTCAGAACTGACACCGATATTACTCCAGTTATAAGTGTAATTTCCTGTACCGTATTCTACATCAATACCTGCACAGCCATTATTTCCTCCAAAGCATGATGTATTCACAATATTTGCAGACAAGCCAAGTGCTTTGCTAGGTTGTGTAATAGTTATTGAACTTGTGGAAGAGCAGCCAGAAACATCAGAAACGGTTACTCTATAGGTACCAGCAGCCAAAGAAGCTAAGTCCTGAGATGTTGCACCGTTGCTCCAAGCATAGGTATATGGTGCAGTTCCGTTTGCAGGAGTCAGGTCAATTGAACCGGTTGACTGTCCGAAACATAAAACATTCTGTCTAATATTAGTAGTACTAAGTAAACAGTTTAGTGTGGAACAACTTATAGTTACAGGCGCACCTGCCGAGCAGGCAGTTCCCAAACCATTATTTCCACGAACAAGAACAGTCACAGTTGTACCAGGAGCTAAACCCGAAAGTGTAGTGGTTAAAGATGTGCCAACATTATTCCAGGTGATACCTCCATCGATACTATACTGATAAAAACCACTTCCACCAATTGCAAGCGCAGACCAGTTGATGGTAACACTATTTAGTGTAGAACTACCGCATGATGCTACAGGAGCGGCTAATGCACCAGTGATATTCACTTGAATACTGTCGGTAAATACGCAGGCTCCATTTTGAATATTTACAACATAAGTTGTTGGTGCATTTGGTGTAGCAACCGGGTTAGAAATTGTGCTATTATTAAGTGTTGTAGAAGGTGTCCAATTGTAGGTAATTGGTTGGAAAACGGTAGTTGTAATTACATTTGGCGTAATTCTGAGTGCCTGGTTTTGTACAAATGAGTTTGTAATTGAATTGATACCAGTACCCAAGATTGCAGTACCGTTAGCATTTTCTAATCCAATTGTTAGAGGCTCAACTGAACCCACAAAGAAATCAATATCGTCTATTGCATAGGTAATATGCATTTCTATCTGATTTGAACCTTCTCTTAGAATTGCCTGCACCGTACATAAATCGCCACCACTGAAAGTAGGTACATTTGTATAACTGATAACTAATGATCTGTTAGGAGCTACGCCAATAGTTCTGTATCTTATACTTCCGCCGGATGATGGATCCAAATCTGTCCAACAAAGTGCAATCAGGTTATTTGGAGCAGCTGGGTTTGGTATAGTTTGGTTTAATACTGTTCCAGGCGCACCAGGAGAGAAGGTTATAAAACCATTCGACCCCAAGTAAAACTGTGTGTAAGTATTACAAAAGAACTGAAAAGAAAAACCAATAGGCAGCGCAGCAGATACTTGATCATCGCCCAATGTTACTGTCGTTCCGGTTGTAGCAAGCGGTGCATTTGGAATTAGCACAGATGAATAAGTAGGAGCACAGGTAGTGGTAGTTTGAGCGCCTATGGTATCTGTAAGGATTGCACTTAGATTTAGTGGCTGACCTGCGCAAACAGGATTTGGAGTTGCCGACATGGTAATGTCAATGTCATAACCAAAGATTTCAATAGTGTCTCTTTGAACACAACCACCATAGGTATAAACCAATTGGAAAGAAAGTGAATCGCCCGAAGCAATTGCCGGAGGGGTGAAAGTTGGATTGGCTGTATTTGCACCTGTGATTGTTGCAGCTGGACCGCTGATCTGTGTCCATGCATAAGCACTTGAACCACTTGCTGTAGTTGGGAAAGTGGCTGCATTAGCCTGGTATGAACCACCGGAACAAATAGTGTCGCCAGGTGGGAGCGGAGGAATGCCCGGAACGACTACCGTAATCGGATATGAATCGAAGCAGTCACTTGTTCCAGAGTTTTCAACTCCTAAATCGAAAGTGAATACACCATTCTGATTTTGTCCCGGAGTAATCCTAACGATAAAATCCATACTATCTCTAAATGGCGCATTTGGATAAAATGGCCCAAAGATTTGGTATTCATTAACATTAAAGGTATTGCCGATTGTCGTAAGCGAATTAAAAATTGCAAGTGAATCAGCAATATTATCTGCGCCAATTCCTACATTGAAATAAAGTGTATCACCTGGACAAACTTTAAATTCAGCATTATTGTTCGTGGCAGCTGTAAGTGTTCCTGCTCCATTAGCCAATGGAACAATGCTGAAATTAGCATTTAATTGGCAGGGACATCCAATTTGTCCAGTACCAATATTTGAAGTACTGAAAATATTGGTAGCAACATTCGCAAAATTGGTAATCATAAGGATATAAACCTGACCAACAACAGCATTGGGGATATCGACCGTTTCAAAGGCCTGTGGATCATAACTACAATCAATCACATTGCCGCCTGCACCTCCGTTTCCTAAATTATTACAGCCGGCAGTTGCTGCAAAAAGGTTAGGAAATGGACCATACACGATGAAGTCGATATCCACAATATTTGAATTTTGGATATCGAACTGAATGGTACCCGATTGGGTAATGGTTAGCGTATAATAGGTCGGATTCGGTGTAGTAAGCAAGCAGCTGTAATTTGATCCAGCCGGAGCCTGAGGACCAGTGCCGGGACCAGTACCAGTGTAATTTATTGGATAGGGTGTAATATTGTTACACAGAGGTGTAGCTGTCTGACAACTTAAGCCCTGGGCATTTGTCTGGTAATATCCTAGCAGCAATAAAAAAAAGGCTATCAGAAAATTGTTGAAATTTTTCATGGTTTCGGCGATTAAAGAATTTACCGGAATTATTTAGAAGATTTTGGTTTCTTTTCAGGTGTTTTATATTCCTGAATTTGTTTTTCAACATGAGCTAATGATGCCCTATATTTATCCAAATATAGTTTGTTTTGCTCATTTTGCTCCATTTTTCCGTAACGGGCAATTTGGAATTTGAGGTCTTCTCTTTGAGATTGCAACTGTTCAAGTGGATTTGCTTGTATGGCCCTCGTTTGACTATTTAGCTTGTTAGTCTCAAGTGTTTGAGGCTTTTCAGGCAATTGATATTGGTACTTCGGAGAGACTTTTTCTTCCCAAGAGAGATTTTTGGGATTATCAGTATTGTTTACTGAATTATGCTGACTGTAGGCGTTAAAAGAATAACAAACAGTCAGACAGAGTGCTGTTGTTTTCAAAATAAAATTATACATAGACCAAATTAGTTTTAATAATGTTTTGCTAAAGTAGAATCTTTTAAAATATTAACCAAATAATAAAGCAAAAAAAAATAGCCACTCTATAATGAATGGCTATTTTTTAGAATATTAACGTAATAATGTAATGTTTCCTCTCTTTATCACATCTCCGTTTCCAGTTGATGATTCCCAACTGATGATGTACATGTAAACATCCCTTGGCTGCTCTGTTCCTTTAAATTTTCCATCCCATTCAGCTTCAGTGGCATTGTCATATACAACTTCACCCCAACGATTATATATCTTAAATTCCCTAATAAATTTTTTATCCATGTTGACGACTCTAAAATTATCATTAGTTCCATCATTGTTAGGGGAGAATGCTGTTGGAATAGCAGGGTTATTTGCACGAACTTCAACATTTAAAGTATCAGTTGTAATACAGCCTTCGGCAGAAATTGCCGTGATGATAAACTGATAAATTCCATCATCATCAGGTTCGACTGCAGTATTGATACTGTCTGGATTGTTAAAATTAGCATTGCTTGGTCCAATAGATGTCCAGGTATAAGTCACTCCTTGCGCCGTTTGGTCGCTTCCACCTGTGAGGGATGTTAAATCTCCCCATGTTATAAGTGTGTCTCTTGCATTTGAAGGTAAAACAGCTGCATTTAAAGTTGGTTGGAAAGCAGCAGCAATAGTGGTATTGGCAGATATGCTGCAACCATTGGCATCGCTGACTGTGACAGTGTATGAACCAGCACTGATAGTAGTTAAATCCTCTGTTGTTGCGCCATTCGACCAGTTGTAGGTCAGGGGCAATGTGCCGCCACTTGGTGTAACATCGACTGAACCGGAATTTGGCTGACCACAACCTTCGTCAATACTGCTGAGCGTAATACTAATGTCACTGCCACCATTTACGGAGAAACTTTGAGTTAAGATACAACCATTTGCATCTGTAACTGATAAACTGTAGTTGCCAATAGCCAAATTATTTAGATCTTCATTAGTAGCTCCATTTGACCAGCTATATATATAAGGTGTAACCCCGCCATTTGTTGAAAGCGTGATTGTACCATCGGCAGCGCCGCAATTTGCTGTTGTTGTACTTACATTACTAAGGTTCAGTGATGTAGGTTGCGTGATATTTACAGGACTCAAAACCCTGACACATCCGTTAGCGTCACTGACAGTTAAAGTATATGAACCCGCCGAGATATTATTTAAATCTTCAGTTGTGGCTCCATTGCTCCAGATATAACTATATCCGGCTGTTCCACCTGAAACAGTTACAGGAATAGTTCCATTGTTGCCGTTATTGCAACTTACATTCGTCGAAGTATTGGTGACAGTTAATGCCGTTGGTTCTGAAATATTGATACTTGTTTGCACAGCAGTACAGCCAATATTGTCGGTTACAGTAACAGAATAGGAGCCGCCGCTTAGACCATTTAAATCCTGCGTAGTAGCGCCATTGCTCCATAGGTATGTATAACTTGGTGATCCGCCACTGATGTTTAAATCGATAAAACCATTTGCAGCGCCATTACAACTCACATTATTAACTGAAGTTATACTTGCAGAAGGGGTACCTATTGCGTTGACAATATTTGGACCATTGCTAACAGAACATCCATTGGCATCTGTAATGGTAACTGAGTATGAACCTGCACTAACAGCATTTAAGTCCTGTGATGTTGAACCATTAGACCATACAAAACTAAGTGATCCGGTTCCACCGCTTGCGCTGATATCCACTGTTCCGCCAGCAGAACAGGTTGCATCGGTTATAGTTATGGTGTTGGTATTCAACGCACTAGGTTCTGTTATAGTTGCTGATGATGTCGTTGTACAGGCATTAGCATCTGTTACAATGACTGTATAAACGCCGGCAGCTAATCCTGTGCGGTCTTCGCTTGTGATACCTCCGCCCCAATTGTAAGATAGAACGCCTGTTCCTCCGCCAGCAGTAAGGTTAATAGAACCATTGGCTGAACTGTTACAGCTTGCATTTGAAACAGTATTTGAGGCCGTGAGCAGACTTGGTTCTGTTATAGTATAGGTATTGATGTTTGTACAGGCATTGGCATCTGTAACAGTGACTGTGTAAACTCCGGCAGCAAGACCGCTACGGTCTTCGCTTGTTATACCGCCACCCCAGTTATAAGAAAGAACACCTGTGCCACCATTTGCTGTAATGTCAATAGATCCATTTGATTGTCCGTTGCAGACAGCATTTTGTGAGCTGTTGGTAACAGAAATAGCTGTTGGTTGGGTGATGGTTGCAGTGTTGGTTGAGGTGCAATTGTTTGCATCTGTTACAGTAACAGTATAAATACCAGGAGCCAGATTGTTTCTGTCCTCCGAGATTATCCCGCCGCCCCAGTTGTAAGCCAAAACGCCAGTGCCTCCCGAAGCAGTGATGTTGATAGAACCATTATTTTGATTGTTACAGGTTACATTGGCAGCGGTATTGCTTACTGTAATTGCCGTTGGTTCAGTAATTGTAGCCGATGATGTCGTTGTACAGGCATTAGCATCTGTTACAGTGACTGTATAAACCCCAGCGGCAAGTCCAGTGCGATCTTCGCTCGTTATACCTCCGCCCCAATTGTAAGACAGAACGCCTGTTCCCCCGACTGCAGTAAGGTTAATAGAACCATTGGCCGAACTATTACAGTTTGCATTTGAAACAGTATTTGAGGCCGTGAGCAGACTTGGTTCTGTTATAGTATATGTATTGATGTTTGTACAGGCATTGGCATCTGTAACAGTGACTGTGTAAACTCCGGCAGCAAGACCGCTACGGTCTTCGCTTGTTATACCGCCACCCCAGTTATAAGAAAGAACACCTGTGCCACCATTAGCTGTAATGTCAATAGATCCATTTGATTGTCCGTTGCAGACAGCATTTTGTGAGCTGTTGGTAACAGAAATAGCTGTTGGTTGGGTGATGGTTGCAGTGTTGGTTGAGGTGCAATTGTTTGCATCTGTTACAGTAACCGTGTAAACACCAGGAGCAAGACCAGTTCTATCTTCACTAATAATACCAGCTCCCCAGTTATAACCTAAAATACCTGTGCCACCCGAAGCAGTGATGTTGATAGAACCATTATTTTGATTGTTACAGGTTACATTGGCAGCGGTATTGCTTACTGTAATTGCCGTTGGTTCAGTAATTGTAGCTGATGAAGTTGTGGTGCAATTATTAGCATCTGTAACTGTAACTGTATAAACGCCGGCAGCTAATCCTGTGCGGTCTTCGCTTGTAATACCACTTCCCCAGTTATAGGAAAGCACACCTGTTCCTCCGCCTGCTGTAAGGTTAATTGAGCCGTTAGCAGAACTGTTACAGCTTGCATTTGTAACAATATTAGAAGCATTTAGTAGGGTTGGTTGGCTAATTGTTGCAGTATTTGTTGTTGTACATGAATTTGCATCGGTAACTGTCACGGTATAAGTGCCTGCTGCCAATCCTGTTCGATCTTCTGATGTAATAGCGCCACCCCAGTTATAAGAAAGCGTTCCTGAGCCACCGGCTGCTGTAACATCTATTGAACCATTTGATTGTCCGTTGCAAAGAACATTTAATGAACTGTTTGTAACTGAGATTCCCGATGGTTGTGTGATTGTTGCTGAGCTTGTGGAAGTACAGCTGTTAGCATCTGTTACGGTTACAGTGTAAGTGCCCGGAGCCAGATTGTTTCTGTCCTCCGAGATTATACCTCCGCCCCAGTTATAAGCCAAAACGCCTGTACCACCCGAGGCAGTTATGTTAATTGAGCCGTTATTTTGGCCGTTACAGCTTGCGTTTAGCGAACTATTGCTGACAGTTATTGCTGTAGGTTGTGTAATTGTTATTGAATTTGTTGCTGTACAAGAGTTTGCATCAGAAACCGTTACGGTGTATGTTCCTGGAGAAAGTCCAGTTCTGTTTTGAGATGTAATACCAGTTCCCCAGTTAAAATTATATCCCGAGGTTCCACCGTTTATATTCAAAGTTACAGAGCCATTATTGATGCCATTACAGCTAACATTATTAACAGTAGGCGTTACTGTAAGCGCTGAGGGTGCAGTAACGTTAGCAGTAGCAGTTGTGGTACAACCGCCATTATCACTAACTGTAACGGTGTAAGTTCCAGCAGCCAAACCCGTATTGTTTTGAGTAGTGCGTCCGTTGCTCCAGATAAATGTGAAAGGAGCAGCTCCGCCGCTCAATGCGACGTTTACAGAACCATTGTTGCCTCCATTACAGCTGCTATTATTTGCCGTTGGCGTTGCAGTAAGCGCAGTAGGCGTAATTGTAACCGTAGAAGTTGAAGTACAGCCAGCTGCATTTACAGCAGTTAAGGTATAAGTTGTAGTTGTCGCTGGACAGACTGTCGGAGTTAAAGTTCCTGAATTTGTCATAGCTGTTGTTGGACTCCAACTGAAAGGCGCCAATGTATTGTTAAATGTAATAGACCAATTTGTTAAAGTACCTACATCTCCACCTAAATCATCTCGTATAACCAATTGCCAATTTCCATTTACATTGCACCCATTTAGTAAATTAAATGATTGTTCAGGAATAAAAGTCCCATTAAATGGTGGTGCGCCAGCAATGACGGATGTAGCTGCTGACATTGAGAAACAAGTATTTGTGTAGTTGTCTCCTGCTCCTCCGTTGTCGTCAGATAAATTAATCTGTGTGCCATTCGGACAGCGTAGAAATATATCCAAATCCGAATCCCAGGTATGTGTAATGTTGAGACATACATTTAGGATTGAACCGGCAGCAATCGTTGTGGGATTTATTCCGCTTACAATAATGCTTGATGATACCAAAGTATTATTATCTGGTATATTCAAAGCTGTATTGTTGTTAAAAGTAACTGGACCGGACAGTCCGCCACTAGCATTAGTTGTTCCATTTAAGGTAACGCATCCGCCAGGACAAACAGATGTACTGGTTCCGGCATTAACAGTTGGAGGATCTGTTACCGTTACACTTCTTGTTGTTAAGTTCTGACATCCACCAGGGATTGAAGTAACTAAAAGACTTGCACTGTAAACCCCTGCTGCTGGATAAGTAAAAGTTGGATTTTGTAATGTTGAGGTAACCCCATTTCCGAAATTCCAACTATATGTATTACTGCCATTGGTTGTGTTGGTAAATTGTGTAGGATTACCTGTGCAAACAGTATTGGTGGTAAAACTTGGATTGGGCGAAGCAAATTGAACAGTGCCTGTAAAACTTAAGGTAAAACCTGCAGCTGAAGTTGCCGTAAATCGGTCAACTAAAATAGAATAAGTCTGGCCTGCTGTAACATTCAGACAAGGTGTAAATTGAGCTCCTACAGCACCGCTTAGTCCAGTCAGACCATTCACTCCGGTTAGTCCCGACCAATTACAGGCCAATTCTGTGCCCAAACATCCATTGGTAGTGTTATATACAGCAAAGTCATAATCTATATTTGCGGTAGGAAGAATATCGAAACAAAGTGTACCGTTATTGGCTGCAGTGAATGAATACCAGTTGGAAGCTCTTTCACCTGGTGCCCCAAAACAAGATGGGGCCTCCTGAATTATTCCAGGGCCACCAGTACCATTTGCCACAGAGATTGGATTTGTGTTACATAGAAATCTTGCAGTAGGACAGTCCTGTATGGGAAGTGGAGGGCTAGCAGGTGTAATTTGCTGAGCACAAATTCCAAATTCTCCTGTGCTATTTGCATTACCGTCAACCATTATAAAATAGGTATTACCAACAGTGAGTCCCTGAAGTTGAATGTTGGTATGAAAAAGGCCCAATGATGTGTTGATGTCCTCATTACATCCTATCAAAGTCAATGCGCCACAGTTCCCACTGTATATGGCAACCTGAGTATTTGTTAGCACAAAGCCAAAATTTGTTGAAACTTCAACAGCAGTAGATGGTGCGACAAAAGAAAACCAAACAGTATTACTTAGGCTATTTGGTGCCCAGCAGGGAGGTGTGGCGGGATCTCCTACACTTGTGGCCCCTACATTAGTAAAAGCACCTGATGTGCAACTCCCGTTGGTTACAGGTATAGATATCGCCCCTGGACAAGCGTCATTTGCAGGTTGGGCAAAGATGGCAGTAGCGCTTAATGCTAAGATTATATATAGGTAAAATGTTCTCATTGTTAAGGCAGCTTATTGTTGGTGAGGATTTTCTTCTTTTTTCTTTTCTTGTTCCGATAGGTAAAGCATATATGCTTCTCTGCTGACAGGCTTATCATTAATGATATAAAAAACAGCCGGGGTGGATTTTGAAATTTTTATTTTTTCAATATCCTCCTTTGTTAAGCGATCTTTATCAGACTTTAGCTGCTGTTGGTCTTTCATGATTTCGTTTTTCGAAACCGGAATTGGCTCTTTTTTTTCTTGGATTTGAGCACTGACCATTGAATTAATACCAAAAAATAAAAATAAGATTATTAAAAGCTTCATGGCGTGGTATTTAGTTATTTTATAATTTGCAAATCAATTGTTACAGATGTTGGCAAAGTTAATAAAACATTACTTTTTTTTAAAAAAAATTAAACATTTTTTCTTATTGTTTGTAAGTCGTGTAAAAATCGAACTTTGTCGTTTAAGTTTTAAACTTAGATTATTTGACATTATATTTGGACATCCAAATCTAAATTTAATTTCTGTGAATATTTTATCGCTTGAATCGGTATTCAAAAAATACCAAACCAAAACTGCTGTAGATAATGTCAGCTTTAATGTACCAAAAGGCAGTATTTTTGGGCTTCTTGGCCCAAATGGCGCAGGCAAAACTTCTATTATTCGTATCATAACTTCAATTACCAGGGCTGATACAGGAACCGTTCTGTTTAATGGTGAAAGGCTTTATGAAAAGCATAGGACGCAGATTGGATATATGCCTGAAGAACGAGGGCTTTATAAAAAAATGAAGGTAGGAGAGCAGCTCACTTATCTTTCGCGGCTAAAGGGCTTGACGAAGAAAGAAGCAAAGGACAGAATTGAATACTGGTATAACAAATTTGATATTAGCAGCTGGCACAATAAAAAGGTGGAAGAGTTGTCGAAGGGCATGCAGCAGAAAATTCAATTTATAGCAACAATCATTCACGACCCACTGCTGCTCATTTTAGATGAACCCTTTTCTGGGCTCGATCCTGTAAATGCAAATCTTATCCGTGATGAGATACTGGAATTGAAAAATAAAGGTACCAGCATAATTTTTTCAACACACAGAATGGAGCAGGTAGAGCAGATCTGTGAGGAAATTGTTTTGATACATGAGGGAAAAAATGTATTAAATGGAAAGGTTTCTGATATTAAACAACAGTTTAAAGAACATCTTTTTGAAGTGGAATTTAAAGGCGATTTTAATAATTCTGTCGATTCAGTCGCTATTCCTGTTTCAATTTCTGAAGGAAAAGCTGTTTTAAAACTCAATGAGGGGGTTAGCCCAAATAAACTGCTTAGTGAAATCATTTCTAAAGAAATTGAAATTGTTTCTTTCAGAGAAATTTTACCCTCTTTGAATGAAATTTTTATCAAAACTGTACAAAAATAATTAAATCATAATGAGCAAGCTAGGACTAATTATAGAAAGAGAGTACATGACAAGGGTCAGGAAAAAATCTTTTATTCTGACAACCTTAATTACCCCTATTGGTTTTTTAATATTTTTTATTGTCATTATGTTTCTGATGACATCAGGTACAGATCAAAAAAAAGTAGTTATTATCGACGAATCAGGCATTCTTGGTCTTGATAGCTCTGCTTTGGCATCCAACAGTCAGGTAGTTTTCGAATACAACAAAACGATTAAACTGAATGAATTAAAAAAAACAATAAAAGAAAATAATTTTGATGGCATTCTTTTTATTCCAAAAACAGCGGTTCAAAACATTGAAAATATACCTGAATTAAAATCTTTAAAAGTAGAATTTTATGCGCACCAGCAATTGGGGATGAATGCACAATCTTATATACAATCCGTATTGGCAGAAAGACTTAAATCAATTAAATTAGCTGATTTAGGAATAGAAACTGTGAAACTGGAAAAAGCCGAAATTAAGAGTTCTGATATACAGTTTGATCCAAAAAACTTAGGAGATGAAAACAAAAAAGAAAAGGATGTCTCGGGTAGTAGGATATATGTAGCAACCTTTTTAGGTGGTGTAATGATGTTCCTTATTTATTTTGTTATCATTATTTATGGCAATATGGTGATGCGATCAGTAATGGAGGAAAAAACCAATCGGATTGTCGAAATTATTATATCATCGGTCAAGCCCTTTGAGCTGATGTTGGGCAAAATTATTGGTGTTGGCGCTGTTGGTCTAACTCAATTTGGAATATGGGCCGTAACAATTCCGACCTTGAATTTTATTGTCAGTCTCTTTTTTGTTGGTCGTTTGCAAAATTCTAATTCCATGATGCAGTCGGCAAAGGTAAATCCCGATGAAATGGAAAATTTCGCAGAGATTTTACAAGAGCTTTGGTCGTTTAATTATTTTGAAATATTTTTCTTCTTCATGCTTTTCTTTTTGGCGGGTTATATACTCTATGCATCTCTGTTTGCTGCAATTGGAGCCGCAATGGGCGACGATTGGGGAGAAGGTCAATCGCTCACAATGATTGTTGTAATTCCAGTTATTCTGGCTTTTTATATCGGAATTGCTGTCATCGAAGATCCTAACAGTAGTCTGGGTGTTTTTGCTTCTATTTTTCCTTTGTTTTCGCCGGTAGTCATGCCTGCAAGAATAGTTTTTGAACCACCAATGTGGCAAATTCTCTTGTCTTTGCTCCTGCTTTTGGGCAATTGTTGGTTGTTTGTTTGGATTTCGGGGCGTATTTACAGAGCCGGAATTTTGATGTATGGCAAGAAGACTACGCTTAGAGAATTGGTGAAATGGATGTTTTTGAAAGAGTGAAAGATATTAGTGAAACAGTGCGAAGTGAACAGTGAATTAGTGCGGAGTGGCTAGGTACTAGGGACTAGGATTTTTAAAGAGAATAGTGAATTAGTGCGGAGTGGCTAGGTACTAGGTACTAGAAGTTCTAAAGTGAAGAGTGCGAAGTGTTTTTAGTGAACAGTGCGAAGTGAGCAGTGAATTAGTGCGAAGTGAACAGAGGATTAGTGCGGAGTAATTAGTGCGTATTAGCTTCGGAGAAGCGAAACATTCCTAGCACCGAAGGTGCAAAAGGGATACAAGCTTCGGAGAAGCGAAACGTTTTTTTTGTGATTAGTTTGAAGTTAGTAGTGCGAAGTGAACAGTGGATTAGTGCGGAGTAATTAGTGCGTATTAGCTTCGGAGAAGCGAAACATTCCTAGCACCGAAGGTGCAAAAGGGATACAAGCTTCGGAGAAGCGAAACGTTTTTTTTGTGAATAGTGCGAAGTGTTTTTAGTGAATAGTGCGAAGTGAACAGTGAATTAGTGCGGAGTGGCTAGGTACTAGGGACTAGGATTTTTAAAGTGAATAGTGAATTAGTGCGAAGTGAACAGTGAATTAGTGCGAAGTGGCTAGTTGTTTTCTGACTTCTAATTTCTGACTTCTGACTTCAAACTTCTGCCTTCTAACTTTTCTTCTTGCTTTCTCGTTCCGATTTTCCTTTTTTCTTGAGCATTCTTTTAAACCAGCTTTCTTTTGGTTGATTTTTTCGGAGCGCTAACAGCAGTTCAATACCGCTTTCAAGTTCAGCTTTCACTTGATCACGCAGATCAGATGCATTTTTGATACTGTCTTTGAACTGGTAGTGAGTTGTGTCAATTGCTTTGCCAAAATGAAAATAAAAACGTTGAGGTTTTGGAAGTAGCGTTGGACCAACTCCCTTTACCATTGGCACTAACAAATCTTTTCTGATGCCCAATCGCTCTATCATTTTCCCAAATGGTGATTTTAAATAATCATCGGCATCATACATAATGTCATAACATTCCTCAGGCCCTACCGAAGCGAGGGGAACAATAGCACAGCCAAATTGAATGGCTAATTTTGCAAAACCTATATGATCGCGCCAGATTAATTGGTAAGCTTCGCCTTTTTTCTTAAACGCTTCGCGCGCGCCGCCCGGAAAAACCAGAACGTACTGCTTTTTGCGTAGTAAGTCTGCTGCATTTTCGCGGGTGCCTTCCACTTCGCCGAATTTAACCAGGAAATCTCTTAGATAAGGCACTTGAAAATGTGCATGGTCCACCAACATCCGAAGGAAAATTTCTTTGTCGCGAAAAAGTTTAAGCCAAACAAGTGGTACGTCCAAACCACCCAAAATAGTGTGATTCGCCACAAAAAGTACAGGACCTTCAGCTGGAATATTTTCCAATCCCGAAAACTGTGGGTCGGTTAACCATTCCCAAGGTTTGAAGAAAAGACCTACTTTGTCAACCTCGGCAGGTTGGGGGGCTTCGCGGTCGAAATTAAATTGCATGCTGTGTATTTTGCTTGTCATGCAAAGTTAATAAAAATATCATTTGCACAGAACTATCTCATTTTTAAAGATTGAACTTTATTGACAGCTAATATTTTTTCAAGTTCAGTGTTGATTATTTGAGCAACTTCTTTTGCTCTTTCCATGATCATGTAATGGTTGCCACCCTCAATAAAATGGCTAGCTCTGACATAGGCAGCAGGGAATATTTCATCCTTTGTGCCATGAATATGAACGTAATTATTTGGAATCAGGCGATTGTCCCAATTAGCAGCGGCGTACTGAGCCCAAGCAATATGGTCTTCCGAAGCTGAGTCTATCATTGATTGAATATGAGCCCTTCCTGTAGAATCTGTTACGCCTAGAAGCCAGGCAACTGGTTTTAAAGATTTTCTAATGAGCCAAGCAGGTAATTGTACCTTTTCGAGCGGCAGATTTTTGAGCATTTTTATTTGCCATGGAAATTCATTGGGATGCTTAATTGTCGAAATCAAAAATACCTTTTTCATAGGTAAAAGCTTTGAAATTTCAACTGAAATAATCCCCCCCAAAGACATACCAATGATAACAGAATTTTCTTCAAAATCTGTGATACCGGCAATCAATCTCTTTGCATAATCTTTCATGCTTTCGGTAGGGTTTGCCGGGGCAATATGTTCTAAAAATGTAATGTCCTGACTGATCAGCATTGGACCTAATTTATCGAAAACTCTTTTATCGTTCGCCAGTCCGGGAACACAATATATTTTCATTTTGCGTTTGGTTTTGTTGTTTGTTTTCAATCGTTTACTCAGAAATAATCTTAATAAATCAGATTGAAAAACTTCTAATATTAGAACAATTTCCATAATATCAGAGTTCAAATATTTGTATAATTTTTCAGGAGACAAAATATTTTATCAAAAAAATGCCATTTACCGACTTTTCTGCTGCTAAACTATAAAATTTTAATACCTTTGCATAGTAAAAATATGACCCAATGAAAATTCTATACCTGGTAAGACATGCAAAATCTAGTTGGAAAGACGATAGTATTTCCGACGCTGAAAGACCATTGAACAAAAGGGGAGAACGCGATGCTCCTTTTATGGCCGAATTGCTTTATCGCAAAGGAATTCAGCCCGATTTACTGGTTTCTAGTCCCGCGCTCCGCGCTTTGTCAACGGCCAAAATATTTGCCAAAACCTTTGAATATCTCGAAGGAAGAATTTTAGTAGAAGACAGTGCCTACCTTGCTGAAATCGATGACATTTGGCGTGTTGTAAGGACCTTTGATAATGGATCGGACTCGGCAATGCTCTTTGGACATAATCCCGGATTTACTGAGTTTGTCAATCTTTTCGACAATGTTTATATCGATAATGTTCCAACTGCAGGGGTTGTTTGCATTGCATTTTCATCCGAAAATTGGGAATTTTGCAGCGCTGAACACGCAAAAGTAATGTGGGTTGAATACCCCAAACTTTATTTACATTAAGATTTTATGAAAAGGCTACTTTTAATTCTAATGTTATTTTCTAGCTTTGTAATAGCTCAAAGCCCTGGTCTGAATTGTAACAGAGTCGGCTACCTTCCTTACCCCGAAAGGTTGAGTAGTATATGGGGTTACAATGCGCCAAATGGTAAGGAATACGCCTTGGTTGGTGCTTATAGCGGCGCCTCTGTTGTCGATATTTCAAATCCTGCAATACCTACAGAAGTGGCTTTTATTCCCGGAGGTCAAACAATCTGGCGCGAATTGAAAACCTGGGATAAATACATGTATGTAGTTTCGGAGCAGGTAAATGAAGGTCTGCTCATAGCAGATTTATCTACCATTTCAACTGGTATTACTTACAATTACAAATTACTTCCCGTTGGAACTGACACTGTCAGAAATGCTCATACACTTTACATAGATGAAAGTGGCTATCTTTATTTAGCCGGCACCAATCTATTTAATGGAGCCCCAATGATTTTTGATTTGAATGCCGACCCTCAAAATCCCGTTTATATTGGCGTTGCAGGCAATGTGTATGCACACGATATATATGTACGCGGAGATACGCTCTGGGGTGCTCACATCATTGCCGGATATTTTTCTGCATACGATATCAGCAACAAAGCAAATCCTCAGCTTTTAAATGTGCAAAGCACTGGTTTTAATTTTACGCACAATGTATGGTTATCCGATAATAGTAATTATCTATTCAGCACAGATGAACGCGCTGGAGCTTATGTTGAATCCTACGATGTAAGCGATCTTACAGATATCAGACTATTGGATAGATGGAAAGTAACGGCCGAAAACTTGCCGATTCCGCACAATGTACATGTTATCAATGATTATGTAATTGCATCTTATTATACAGAAGGAATCGTTGTTTTGGATGGTAAACATCCCGATAATTTGGTACTCACAGCTCAATACGATACCTACCTGCCATATGGAAACGGATTTTTAGGCTGTTGGGGTGTTTATCCCTATTTCAATTCAGGTACGATCGTTGCTTCTGACATAAATACTGGCCTGCATGTTATAACGCCCAACTATCTGCGCGCCTGCCGCATCGAGGGCATCGTGCGTAACAGTGCCGATGGAAATCCCTTATTCGATGTTTTGGTCGATATTGTCGCTAATCCTATCTCCGATAACACACTGCTCGATGGCTCTTACAAAACAGGAATCCACACTGCAGGTAACTATCAGGTAAGATTTAGAAAAGAAGGATTTGTTCCCGAAACTTATAATATTAATTTTGTACATGACAGTATTATCCGCTTGGACGTTTCCTTAACTCCTGCTACGCCTTTCAATATTTCGGGTAATGTGTTTGAATTTTCGAACCCAACACAAGGTGTAAGTAATGCCAAAGTCAAATTTTTACATTCAGCCAATTTTTATGAAATCGACACTTTTTGTAATAATTTTGGAGCATACAACCTTAATGCGCAAGAGGAGGAATATTATGTAATTGCAGGTAAATGGGGCTACATGACTGCAGATACGCTTGTTTATATCAACAATTTAAATTCACCCGATATACTGATCGATTCAGCAATTTATGATGATTTTGTATTTGATTTCGGTTGGACGCTCAGTGGCAATATCAACAATGGCGCATGGGAAAGGGTAGTGCCTGGAACGCAGTACCAATGGTCGGGGATGATGCCAAATAATGACTTACTAAATGATTTTGGTTCCTATTGTTATGTCACAGGAAATGCCGACAGTCGTTCCGATTCTGGTATTACGGAAATAACTTCACCTATTTTCGATGGAACAAAGTATAACGATCCCCACATGAGTTTCTATTATTGGCTTACTTGTTTCGATAGTACTTATGTCAATATCAGCGATTCACTAACTGTTGTGCTTAACAACGGTTCAACTTCATCAGTTGTTGCTTCATACAGAAACGGTTTATACAATTGGTCTGAGCTCAAAGTACACCGATTGGCTGATTATCTTCCAATTACTGATCAGATGTCTGTTAGTTTCAAAATGTACAACAGCAATGCAAGAAATTATACAGAAGCTGCTATTGACCGTTTTAGAGTGGACGAATTTGAAGTATTGACAAATACTGATAAGATTGTTGTAAAAGATGAGCCTGATTTTATGGTTTTTCCTAATCCTTTTAATGAATCTTTTGTTTTGAAATTCAATAACTCAATTGAATCAGGTTTAGTAAAAGTTTTTGATATCAGCGGTAGATTGATTGAAACAGTTGAAATCTCCAACTATACAGATCAAATAAACCTGGGCCTAGGATGGAATCCGGGAATTTATTTCGTAAACAAAAATGGAAAAACAGTTAAAATAGTTAAAACCAAATAATTATATAAATCACTATTATGAGAATTTTAAACTTAGTATTGATATTATTTTTTGCAGTAAATACTGCGTTCTCACAAACAAATTATGGAATGACATCTGCAGGTGTGCTTCCCTACACTCAGGATCTGAGTAGTCTTTGGGGTTGGAGAGCTTCCAACGGAACAGAATATGCAATTGTTGGAACCACAACAGGTACTTCATTGGTAAGTTTGGCAAATCCCGCCAATCCTGTTCAGGTTCAGTTCATTCCAGGTTCAAATACGATGTGGCGTGAGGTTAAAACTTTTGGTAATTACGGATATGTTGGTTGCGACAACTGCAGTGAAGGTTTATTGATAATTGACTTGTCAACATTACCTGGCACAGTGAGCTATTCTTATTATAAACCACGTTTAACAGTCAATGGTGTTACTGATACGCTTCGTTCTATTCATACTTTATATGTCGAGGATAGTATTTTATACCTTTTAGGTACAAATATTAACGAAGGAGAACCAATTATCTTTGGTCTTAATAATCCTTTAGCGCCTAATAAAATTGGTCATTTACCTGCAACCTATGCCCACGATGCTTTTATAAGAGGCGACACTATATGGTGTGCTAACATTTACGATGGCGACTTTACGGTGTATGACATTACAAATAAAGCAAATCCAATTTATCTTGGAAGGCAGACTACCCCTAACAATTTTACACACAATCTTTGGATTTCTGGTGATGGCAATACTATTTTCTCTACCGATGAAAGGGCTAATGCCTTTGTTGCAGCTTACGATGTAAGTAACACGTCAAATATTGTCGAACTTGACCGCTGGCAGACATTCGAAACAAGAGGAACAGGAGTGATTCCGCACAATGCCCATGTCAAAAATGACTTTGTAGTTGTTTCTTATTATACCGATGGTGTCATTATCCTAGATGGAAGCCGCCCACAAAATCTGGTAGAAGTAGCCCGATATGATACCTATCTACAAAACAATGTCGGATTTTTTGGTTGTTGGGGAGTTTATCCTTATTTTCAATCAGGTTTAATTGCAGCATCTGATATCAATACAGGTTTACATATTTTACAACCAAATTACCAAAGAGCCTGCTGGCTCGAGGGCAATATGACAGATTCTGTTACTGGCGCAGCCTTATCAAATGTTCGAGTCACAATAAGCTCCACACCTGTTTATGAAGATTCCAGATTGAATGGCGATTACAAAACAGGTTATGGAATTGCAGGAACTTACAATGTCAGCTATTCAAAAGCAGGCTATTACACTAAGACATTGTCTGTTACCCTTCAAAATGGCGTACTTACAATAAGAGATGTAGAACTAGTGCCAATGGTAGCTTTTTCATTTAGTGGTCAAGTTGTCGATGCAGATAATGCCAATGCACCAATTGCAAATGCCAAGGTACTTATTGAAAGTCCTTCCTACAATTATAGTGCAACAACAAACGCTTCAGGAAATTTCACCATACCTTCTATGTTTGTTGACAATTATAGTATCTATGCAGGCAAATGGGGTTATAAAACTGTACAGATAAATCAAGGAATTGCAGGAAATACTCCTTCTCCTCAAATTCCACTCAACAGAGGATACCGCGATGAATTTGCACTCGATTTAGGTTGGACCGTAAGCGGCAATGCCAGTACTGGAGCTTGGGAAAGAGCAGTTTCTGAAGAAATCTTATTCAATAACCAACCTGCTACACCCGATGAAGATTTTGTCGGTGATATCGGGAACAAATGTTTTGTAACTGGCGCTAACAATAATGGCAGCCTATCAGCCGATGATGTTGACAATGGCAATACTTTGTTGAGGTCACCAATTTTTGATCTGACCTCTTACATTGATCCTTATATTAGTTTCAAATCTTATTTTGTAAACGTTCAGGGTAGCGGCACTCCAAACGATTCTTTGATTTTCCGAATTTCAAATGGAACCAATACAACGCTGCTTCGTTTTTACAACAGCACTGTTTATGGCTGGAGATCTGATAATTTTAGAGTTGCTGATTTTATAACTCCCACTGCTACTATGCGCCTAGATGTTGAAACAGCCGACCGTACGCCAGGACATATTGTTGAAGCAGCCTTCGATTTATTTGAGGTTACTGACAGTGGTGCAACTTCTATTCAGAATATAAGCCTCGAATCGGAAGGAATCAAAGTTTATCCAAATCCTTTCAAAAATGATTTTTCTGTCGACATAATTACAGATGTTCATTTTGGCCAACAGCTTCAGCTTTTTGATTTGAACGGACGTTTGCTTTTTAGTAAAGAAATAAACAGAACTGGTATTCATGCGATTGAAACAAACAAGATGCCATCTGGATTCTACATGCTTAGAATTGGATCAAAAGCATTAAAACTCATAAAGAACTAATTCGGTTTTGATTAGAAATTCTTTTATATGGCTCTTTGCACTATGCAGAGGGCCATATATTTTTAAGACTAATTCAAAAAAATAAGTTTACTAAGGTTTAAATCAAAGCAAAAAACTTATTTTCACATTTCAAACGATTACTAAAAATACGCACTTCAATTAAACTATGAATTTTAAAAGCCTATATAGAAAAAAACCACTCAATGTAGTCTTACAGCAGGGCGGTGATGGAGAGGAGCATTCTGGATTACAAAAGGTTTTAACTGCCAGGGATCTTACATTTTTTGGAGTAGCAGCAATCATTGGTGGTGGAACCTTCAGCGCGATTGGAAATGCATGTTTCAGTGGTGGACCTGGTGTAGTACTGCTTTACATTATATGTGCTATTGCTTGCGGTTTTACTGCTATGTGTTATGCCGAGTTTGCGGCTAGAGTTCCAGTATCGGGTAGTGCTTATACCTATGCCTACGTATCTTTTGGTGAATTGTTTGCATGGATCATTGGCTGGGCCTTAATTATGGAATATTCCATAGGAAATGTTTATATCGCATTTTCATGGAGTGGTTATTTTACCAATCTTTTGGAGGGATTTGGCCTGCATTTGCCCAACTGGCTTAGTACAAACTATGTTCATGCGGGTAATGCCTATGCAGCCTATGATGCTTTTGTTAATGAATCTAATGCATTTCTTGCAAACAATACAGCTGTTGCAGGTACTGCTTTCGAGGAGTGGCTTAACTCCGATACAGTTGTAAAAGCATTGAAGGATGGCTCAAATATTACAACCTTAGTTCAGCAAGAAACAAGCAAACTTGCTTCCAGCGAAGGTGTTGTAGCGTGGAATAATGCGCCTAAATTATCAGGCTTACGCTTTATTTTCGATATGCCGGCTGTTGCCATAAATATTCTTATTACCTATTTGGTTTATGTTGGCACTAAAGAATCGAAAAATTTCAGCAACCTGATGGTAATTATAAAATTGGTAATTATTGTTTTGGTGATAGCTGTTGGTGTTTTTTATATCGATCTCGACAATTGGACGCCATTTTTACCTAATGGTTTTGGGGGTGTAATGGCAGGCGTTTCAGCTGTTTTTTTCGCATATATAGGATTTGATGCGGTTTCAACATTGGCTGAAGAAGCTAAAAATCCTCAACGCGACCTTCCTCGAGGTATGATTTACTCATTAATTATTTGTACAGTTATTTATATAATTCTCGCTTTGGTGCTTACCGGAATGGTGCCGTATACAGCATTGGGAGTAAGCGACCCCATGGCTGAAATTTTTGAAATAAAAGGTGTCAAATGGATGCTATTTATTGTGTCAATCGCAGCAGTTGTAGCCATGACCAGTGTAATGCTGGTTTTTCAGATGGGTCAGCCACGTATTTGGATGACTATGAGCCGCGACGGACTCTTGCCACAACGATTTTCAAAACTGCACCCAAAATATAAAACGCCCGGCTTTGCAACGATCATTACTGGCTTTGTTGTTGGTGTACCAATGTTTTTTACCGATGAGACTTTTATCCTCGATTTCACAAGTATTGGTACCTTATTTGCCTTTGTACTTGTTTGTGGCGGAGTATTAATGTTGCCCGATCAGACAATTGAACAGCAAAATGAACCAACAAAGGGTAGATTCAGAATTCCATACATCAATGCACGTTATTATTTTCCTCCTATTCTGCTGGTAATTTTTACGGTTTTAATTGTTGCCTACCCAGCTTATTTCAGAGGACTGATTGAACCCAAGGTTGACAATATTCCCATGCTGGTATTTTTTGTACTTTGTATCATAATGACCTTTTTGTCGATTGTAAAAAATCTGTCCTTAATTCCGGTGTTAGGTTTGGTATCTTGCTGTTATCTACTCACAGGTATGGCTGCATCAAATTGGCTTTGGTTCTCTGTCTGGCTGTTAATAGGACTTATGGTTTACTTCCTCTATAGTAGAAATGCAAGTAAATTGGCAAAGGCTGAACTTTAATTAGCTGTATTTTTAACGCTTAAATCGATTCTTTCCTTGGAAATAATCACAGGCTCACTGGTTCATATCATTTTTCGAAATGAGGAAAACGGATACACGGTAGCCCGCCTTAAATCGGATGCCGATAACATTCAGCACATGATTACCGGTTTGATGATGGGGGTTCAATCGGGAGAAAAACTCATCTGTCGCGGAAATTGGAAAAATGACAAGAAATACGGCCAGCAGTTTGCAGTTGAAGTATTTGAAGTGCGTCTGCCCGATGATTGCGAGGGTATAGAACAATACCTGGCCAGTGGTCAGATAGCCGGAATTGGTGAGGTCTTTGCCAAAAAAATTGCCAATCTATTTGGAACAGAAACCTTTTCAATATTCGATTCAAATCCGGAAAAATTACTAGAAATTGAAGGGATTGGCAAAAAAAAGCTGGAGAGAATAAGTAACTCTTGGAGAGAACAGCAAAATGCAAGAGGTATTATCCTTTTTTTACAAAAATTCGGTATTGCTGCACAGTTTGCACAACGAATTCATAAACAGTACGGCACCGAATCCATAGATAAAGTAACAGAGAATCCTTACTGCCTCGCCGATGATATGGTTGGTGTAGGTTTTAAAAGAGCCGATGAATTTGCTCGTCATCTTGGTATCGATACCAATGATGTTATGCGCATCGAAGCTGGGATAATCTATCACTTGAATGAGCTTTCTGCTCGAGGAAATAGCTGTTTTCCCTTAGATGCCTTTACTGCAGATGCTGCCAAAATGTTAGAGATTGATAAAGAATTACTCAATCCACGTATAGGCAATCTTGTTTCAAAAAATAAAATTCAGATTGAAAGTTTCAAAAATGGAGAAGACGATGCTCAATTTTTTATCTGGCCCCAATATTTATACCGACAGGAAGTTAATATTGTCGAACAGGTAAAACGCTTACTTGTGATCAATAAGATAATCCTTTCTCCAAAAGAAGATTTTACTGAAATTATCACTCAAAAATGCAATGAATTGGGCATTCATCTTGCGCCTCAACAAATCAAGGCTGTAGAACAATCTGTACTAAAGAAAATAAATATTATTACTGGTGGACCCGGAACAGGAAAAAGTACAATCACTAGAGTTATTTTGTCTATTTTCAAATCTTTAGGCCTTAAGGTTTTTCTCGCTGCACCAACAGGTAGAGCGGCAAAGAGATTATCTGAAATTACATCCGAAGAAGCCTCTACCATTCACAGTATGCTTTCTATTGATGGATTTACTGATATGTTGCGTAGCAGATTGACAGAAAAACTACAATGCGATCTGCTGATTATTGATGAAGCCAGTATGATAGATACTTCCTTGATGTCGGTATTGCTCAATTCATTGCCCGATCATGCTAAATTGATTTTAATTGGAGATGTAGATCAATTGCCAAGTGTAGGCCCCGGTAATGTATTGAAAGATTTAATTGATTCGGGAGAAATTCCAATAACAAAACTTACTGAGATTTTTCGACAGGCTCAAAACTCAAGGATTATTCTCAATGCGCACAAAATAAATAATGGAATTTTTCCCGATTTGAGTATTGACCGAGAAGGTGATTTTTTCTTCATTAGTGAAAAAGAACCCGATAAAATAGCTACGATTATTGTTGGACTTGTGAGTGAAAGACTTAAGAAAACATATAATTTTCATCCCTTGCGCGACATTCAGGTTCTTTGCCCAATTCACAAAGGTTTAATTGGTACACAGGAATTGAATGCTGCCCTGCAAAATGCTTTGAATAATCCGGATGAAAAAGAAAAAACCCAGCGGGCCAATACAATTTTTGCAGTTGGTGACAAGGTCATGCAATTGAAAAACAATTATGAAAAAGAAGTATTTAATGGCGATATCGGATACATAAAAAAAATTAAAACGGTCGACAAACAGCTAGTAGTACTTATGGACAATGACCATGAAGTAGAATACGAATTTTCAGAACTTAACGAATTAGAACTGGCCTATGCGGTATCTGTTCATAAATATCAGGGGTCGGAATCTCCATGCATCATTTTGCCAGTTCATGAGTCGCAATATATGATGCTCTATCGCAATTTGCTCTATACAGCTGTTACCCGTGGCAAAAAACTTGTTATATTGGTAGGCAGTAAAGATGCACTCAATGCGGCAGTGCGCAATAACAATGCGAAGGACAGATACTCAGGCTTATACAGGATTTTTACTAAAGATCAGCAACGCGCATTTCCAAAAATTAAAATTGTACCAATGCTTGGTTCAGTTGGCTATGAAGAATGGCTTACTGAACATGAACAGTATTTTTAGAATAAGAACTGTTGCAGTCAATTTGTAAGGTCTGTACTTCTATTTACGGCATTAAAATACCGCGATCCTCTGCAATTGTTTTTCACAAAGGCCCCCCCGATAGCTTCCTCGAAAGCTTTCGGGAGGGGCTTTCGAGGGCCGTTTGGAAAAATTCGTAAGCATGACGAGACGAATTAAAAAATTCGTTACACGGAACTTCGTTTCTCAAATTATCAATCCGATAGCTATCAAATCACCAAATTATTGAAAAATCTTTCACCCTTATGGCTCAATTCTTCCGTATCTTCTTTGGAACGGAATGGTTTCTCTAACATGTGGCAGATTGCAGCACCAACGTACAAGGCGCTCAAGTCCGAGTCCAAAACCTGCATGAGGAACAGAACCGAAACGGCGTAAGTCGAGATACCATTCGAATACGCTTTTGTCAAGCCCATGCTCATCGATTTTTCTAAGCAGGACATTTATATCCGTTTCTCTTTCTGAGCCGCCAACTACTTCACCAAATCCATCGGGAGCAAGTAAGTCAACACCTTTTACAAAATCGGGATTGCCTTCAACCTCTTTCATGTAGAAAGATTTTATCTTGGTCGGCCAGTTGAAAACCATAATAGGCGTATCGAAAATGCGGGTAAGTACTGTTTCGTCAGAATTTCCAAAGTCGTTTCCGTCTTCAAAATTCAAGGCCGATTCAATCCATTTAGGAATATTTCGGGCTTTTTCTTCCAGGTCGCGTTGTTCCGATTGTAGTGCCAAAATTTTTGCTTCATAGAATTTTACCTGACCTTTAGAAAGTGTAGGCATAGCTTCCTGACGGGTTTTAATATCCGCTTCAATCACGCTGAGACGGGTTTCAATAGCAGTCAGATCATCTTTTTGAGCCTGAATGCAGTTTTTGCCGTTGTAATCCATTTCGCCACGCAGAATTCTAATTGCATCGACATAGGGAATTCGAGGGAAATTGAGTGTAGCAGCTTTTTGAAGACCAGTAGTGTCTCTTTCCAAAGTCTCCAGCTCTGTGCGGCATCGGAACAACACGCGTCCGATTACATGCTGAATGAAGCGCTCAATGAGGTTCATATTGTCTTCATTGGTATAAAAAGCCATTTCGGGCTCAATCATCCAAAACTCAGAAAGGTGACGCGGGGTATTTGATTTTTCGGCGCGGAAGGTAGGGCCGAAGGTGTATATTTTATTCATAGCCATGGCCATTGCCTCGCCATAAAGCTGACCCGACTGAGACAAATATGCATCGCGACCAAAAAATTCAGTAGCAAAAAGGTCGGTAGTGCCCTCGCAGGCATTTCCGGTAAGAATGGGAGCATCCATCTGAACAAAACCTTCGCCCTGAAAAAAGTCGTGAATTGACATGATGAGTTCATTGCGCACGCGCATGATGGCCCACTGACGACGGCTGCGCAACCACAGGTGACGTTTGTCGCTTAAGAAATCAACACCCATTTCCTTGTCTTCTTTGGTGATGGGATAACCCTCAGCAATATGATAAATATGAAGGCTGTTAACCTGAATTTCATAACCGCCCAGATTTTTTTCGTTGCGGATAAGCTTTCCGGTAAATGCAACAGAGGATTCAAGGGTCAGACCTTTTGCAGCTTCAAATGCTGTTTCGCCTACATTCTCCAACGAAACAACACATTGTGTAAAACCTGTGCCGTCACGGAAATCAAAAAAGCAGTTGGTTTTGCTGGTTCTGATATTGATAACCCAACCTTTTACAGTCACTTCGTGGCCGATATGTTTTGAAAAATCTGTAATGTATTGATGCATTTTATGTTTTTTATTATTTGGAGTTGTTTATTGTATTTGCTTGAAGGCGCTAAAATAAAGATTAAACCTATCCTTGACAAATTTTTTCAGCTAAAATAAAAAATATTCGGATTAAGTTTGAATTTCAAAAAGTCGTTTATGTTAATAAAAACAAATCGTCTTATCAAATATCTTACCAAAAAATTAAAATAGTTAAAAAAAAATGCAATTTCAGAAACATTCTATTTTTAAATTCGTAATATTGATTATTGAATTCGTTATTTGGTATGCTTTGTAACCAAAATTGCACAGAATAGTTTCTAAAAAATAATATATATGCAAAAACAGCAACTATCCCAAAAAATGCTTCAAAAGCTGTCTCCGCAACAGATACAGCTGATGAAACTACTGCAAATACCAACCGATATGCTCGAACAGCGTATTCTGGAAGAGCTAGAAGGTAATCCCGCACTTGAATTGGATGAAAACATGAGTTCAGAAAAGGATCAGGATGAAAAAGACACTGAAGATGACATCGAATACGATGAAGAGTCATATATTATAGGTGCTGATGGTAAAAAAGAAAAAGAAGATGCTGATGATAGTTACGAAGATTTCGACAAAGATAATTTTGATAGTGATGATTTCGACGAATTCAGTGCTGATGCTGACGCACTGCCGCTTGAAGAGGTTTTTGGAGAATTTGAAACATATGATGATCAGTACAGTGAAAAAGAAGATGCCTACATGGATGATTATCTCAACGATTATATCGGAGATGACAGTTCTTCTTACAAGCTTGATGCAGGCAATTACAATGGTGACCAGGAAGAAAAAACGATCCCAGTTGCAGTAGAAGGTTCTTTTGGTGAATATCTGGAAGAGCAGCTCGGTATGCTTGATCTGGATGAAAAGTCGGAAAAAATTGCTCGACAAATTATTGGTAATATAGATGAAGACGGCTATTTACGTCGTGAAACCATTTCAATTGTAGATGATTTGATGTTCAGTGAAAACATTAGGGTAAGTGAGGATGATGTTATCAGAATATTAAAAAATGTAGTTCAAAAGCTTGACCCAGCTGGTGTTGCAGCGCGCGATTTGAAGGAATGTCTCGAATTACAGCTGGAAAGAAAAATTCATTCTCAGGATGTTGCCGAAAATTACAGCCGACGTGAAAAACAGTTTTTGAAATTGGCATATACTATTGTCAAAGATTATTTTGAAGAGTTTTCGAAAAAACATTACAACAAACTCTTACGTCAGCTCTCTCTTTTTAATGAGGATCTAAAAGAAGCAGCTGATGAGATTCTGAAACTAAATCCCAAACCAGGATCGGCCTTTGCATCTTCATCTAAGTCGGTAAAATACATTGTTCCCGATTTTATACTCGAGAACAAAGATGCTGTGCTCGAACTAACGCTCAATTCCAAAAATGCACCTGAACTGCGTATCAGCGACCAGTACCGCGAAATGCTTGAGAATTACAGCAACAACCGCAAGGACAAAAAGCAAAGAGAAGCTGCAATGTTTGTTAAACAAAAAATCGATTCAGCTCGTTGGTTTATCGATGCCATCAAACAGCGCCAGGAAACAATGTTCAAAACCATGTACACCATAATGAGTTATCAGGAAGAATTTTTTCTTTCAGGCGATGAAAAAAAAATGAAGCCTATGATTCTCAAAGACATTGCCGAAATTACCGGTCTTGATATTTCAACCGTGTCGAGGGTGGCTAATAGTAAATATGTACAAACTGAATTTGGAACAAAACTACTTAAAAATTTCTTCTCCGAATCTTTGCAAACCGACAGCGGTGAAGAGGTTTCGACACTTGAGGTTAAAAAAATATTATCCGAAATAATTGGGGGTGAAGACAAAAAAAGGCCAATGTCGGATGAAAAGCTGATGAGTATTCTCACCAAAAGAGGCTATAATATTGCAAGGCGAACCGTAGCCAAATATCGAGAGCAGCTAGGTATTCCTGTTGCTCGTTTGAGAAAGGGCTTGTAAACTGGGTCTGATCAAAGTACGACGCTGCCAAAATTCCCGATTAAATTCCAATTTCATGGAATAAAGATTTATTTTTGTACAAATCTTAGTCATGGAAAAAAATTTGGAAATACTGCAACGATACAAATTGCGCAATACAGAGATCAGAAGAGAGATACTGTCGCTTTTTCTCGATACCGATTATGCGCTTTCGCATCAATACATAGAAAAAAAGCTGGAAGCTAAATTCGATCGTGTAACACTTTACAGAACGCTCAAAGCCTTTGAGGAGAGCGGGCTTGTGCACAGAATTGCCAACGACAAGGAAACAATTGAATACGCGCTTTGTAAAGACGATTGTCACGCTGAAAATCACAAACACAGCGACAATCACGCACATTTCCGATGCGAGATATGTCAAAAAACCTATTGTCTTGATAGTGTTGGGATTCCTGACTTTCACATACCTATGGGATTTAAAGCCAAAGAATTTCAACTTTTGGTGAATGGAATCTGTGAAAAGTGTGCTTAACCATATTTTTAACTAAGTAATTGTTCATAAATAATCCTACATTCGCTTCGAGTAGCCTTCGGGTTCACAGGGGATATTATTTGTGAATGCTTACTTTTGTGCTTTTTTTAACAAAAAATATTAAAATGATATCAATAGTTATACATGGCGGTGCTGGTACAATTTTGCGGAGCACTATGACCCCCGAAAAAGAAAAGGCCTATCAGGAAGCCCTGGCTACTGCCCTAAAAATAGGCTACCAAATTTTGGAAAATGGAGGATCTGCACTCGATGCGGTAGAAGCTGCAATTTGTTCGCTCGAAAATTGTCCGCTTTTTAATGCCGGCAAGGGTGCCGTTTTTACTGCCACTGGTAAACATGAACTTGATGCATCAATTATGGATGGTAAAAACTTGGAAGCCGGTGCAGCTGCTGGTGTAAATGGTGTAAAAAATCCTGTATCCTTAGCTCGACTTATTATGGAAAAATCGGGACATGTTATGTTGGCCGGAAAAGGTGCCGAGGACTTTGCAAAAGCTATGAATTGCGAATTTTGCAATGAAGACTATTTTTACGACGAATTCCGCTTTCAGCAGTGGCAGGATCTAAAAGATACCGACAGTTTTCAACTAGATCACAGTAAGGACGAACGTAAATTTGGAACGGTTGGCGCTGTGGCACTTGATAGAGATGGAAATCTGGCAGCGGCAACATCAACAGGTGGAATGACAAACAAACGATTTGGCCGGGTAGGAGATAGCCCCATCATTGGTGCGGGCACTTATGCCGATAATCGCTATTGTGCTGTTTCTTGTACAGGAAGCGGAGAGTTTTTTATCCGTTCAGTTGTTGCTTACGATGTATGTGCACAGATGCAATATGGCGGAAATTCCCTTGATGATGCATGTAAAAATACAATTCATAAAAGATTGGGTGAAATTGGCGGAGATGGGGGGCTCATTGCTATTGACAATGCGGGTAATATTTGTATGGAATTCAATACCGAAGGGATGTACAGAGCCTGTAAAAATTCAAATGGTCTAGAGCAGATTTCTATTTATGAATCCTAATAATGCTCAAATGGTATATAAAACTAAAGCCGAATTGTATGCTGTTCAATTCAAAAAAACTGAAAAATTATACAACATAGTAAGTGTTGCTAGACTATTGCTCGTGTTGCTTTTTTTGGTTTCGCTTTATTTTTTTACGAAGTATCAGGACAATTTATCACTATCCTTAGGCATTGGTTCGGTTCTGGTCTTTGCCGTATTGCTTTATTTTCACAACAAAATCGGCAATAAAAAAAATCTGTTGAGTGCTTTGTTGAAAGTGAATGAAAATGAAGCTGATTTCCTGGATCGAAAACAAATTCCTTATGACGATGGCAATGAATTTTCACCTGTTCAGCATCCATATGCTTACGATATCGATATTCTCGGACCAAATTCTCTGTTTCAACACTTAAATCGATGCGGAACCTATCCGGGAAAAGCTAAACTGGCCGACAGGTTACTATATCCTTTACAAGCGGATGAAATAAATAAACATCAGGAGGCGGTCGCTGAACTTACTCCAATGTTTGATTTTCGTCAAAAAATGTTGGCTTTGGCAAATATGCAAAAAGACAGCAAAGGACTTTATGAAAAGATTTTGGCATGGACTGCGCTACCAAATCCATCATTCCCATTTGTTTTGCGATTACTTTCTTTTGCCCTCCCTTTACTCTTTTGGGGCCTGCTGATATTTTATATTTTTAGTGGAAATAGTTTTATCCCTAATCTGATTACTTACGTTTTTTTGCTGAATTTGGTGATATTGTATACCCAACTCAAGAAAATCCAGTATCAGATAGTCCAAGCCGATTATGTGCGAAAGGTATTGAAACAATATGCCTTGGTTTTGGGTGCAATTGAAAATACAGAATTTAAATCTCAAAAGTTACTTGAATTAAAAAACAGCATTCGAAACGAAAAAATTAGCTCAAGTACTGAATTGGCCAAGTTAGCGTCGATGTTTGATAGTTTGGAGGCCATACAGAATTTGCTTGGAGCAGTCATTTTTAACGGACTTTTTCTATACCACCTTCATGTTTTTCATACGCTATTGCAGTGGAAAAAAAATAATTCTGCTGAATTGCCAAAATGGTTGGATGTTATTGCTGAATTTGAAACTTTGAACAGTTTTGCAAATCTCTCATATAACAATCCCACATTTACTTTTCCGTCAATCAATTCCAATTGGAATTATAGATTTGAATCTCTTGGGCATCCTTTACTCGACCCTGCCAAAAGAATTGATAATGATATTGATTTTAGCGAAAAGCCATTCATCGTACTCACCGGATCTAACATGTCCGGAAAAAGTACCTTTCTTAGAGCAATTGCGGTGAATTTTGTACTTTCCTCCGCGGGCTCTGTCATTTGTTCAAAAAAAGCAACTGTTCATCCGATTTCTCTTTTTGTTTCTATGCGGCTTTCCGACTCGTTGGCCGATTCGGAATCTTATTTTTATGCCGAAATAAAACGACTACATGAAATAATGCTTCATCTCGATAGTGGGCGGGCCTTTGTTCTGCTCGATGAAATCCTCCGCGGTACGAATTCCGATGATAAGCGAAATGGCACTATTGGCGTTTTGAAAAAACTGATTGATTTTAATGCTATTGGTGCCATTGCAACCCATGACCTGGAAGTTTGCAACACAATTACATCATACCCCGATTATTTGAGTAATCAATGTTTCGAAGTGGAAATCAAAAATGAAAACCTCTTTTTTGATTATAAACTTAAGCAGGGAATTTCGCAAAACAAGAGTGCCAGTTTTCTGATGAAAAAAATGCAGATAATATCATGATTAGATTATTTTTAATAATTTTTATCGGCTTTACTATTTCTCTCCAGGCACAACCGCTATTGCCGGGCTGGTCCGATATGCTGCAGGGTAAGTGGAGAGTTGAAAAAATGAACAATGAAACTATTGATAAAAATGTCAATATGTTTTTGGAGTTTAAAAATGATAAAATATTGATGATTAACCCGATATCGACCAAAGAAGCCAATTGGCGGGCTGATGAATCGGGGAGAAAAATATTGATAAAAAGTGATATTAACCCTGTAGAAGCTTGGGAGCTTAAGTATGTCGACTCGAGCAGTCTTGTCATTTTCGATACTTTGGGAGCAAGTATCTTGTACCTTAGCAAATACAACCTTCCCGACAATTTTACTCCTGTTCAGGTTTCGAAAAGTCAGATTTGCGGCAGCTGGCTTTTGGTAAATATTGATGGTCAGCCAATTCCGAATAATGTAAATCTCGAGTTACAAATCAGCTCGCTCGATAAATTAAAAATAAAAGTCGGATCCGAAACAAAGCGCTATAATTGGACATTTAACAAAGCCGGTAATGGAATAAAATTTCAGCAGGACAGTTCCTCTGCTAAGGTCTGGGTTTTTACAGCTGTCGAAAACGAGCGTATGAGTTTTTTGGACAATGGGCGACAGATGAATTTTACAAGATATAATGCTCCTTTAAGCAAAACTCAGGAAAAGCTCATTGCCGCTAAATGGAAAATTGCAGAGGTAGAAGGGGCGCCAATGCCCAACAGTGAAATAGTCAGTCGCTACATGGAAATGAACTCCGACGGCAAAATGTACTTTTACTCCAATGATAAAAAAGAAGGAGAGGGTAGCTGGGGCATGAATAGTTCAAAAACCGGTTTTTTTGTAATTAGCGGCGGTGGAACCGAACAATGGCTTGTTTATCAACTCGATGAAAAAGAAATGCTGCTCGAAATGGATGGGCTGAAAATGTTGTTGCAGCGGTAGGGAGTGGTAATCTCATAAGTGCTCTTTTTTTTTATTTTTTTTACACTGGGCCTATCGACATTTTAGCCATAAGCAAAAATGCTAGTAGTGGAACTTAAAAAAGCTAGGGCTAATGATAATGTTGTTGGTCAAATTCAACTTTAAATGTATTTTGTGAAAGAAGAGTTGGCAGATCACAATCAGAAGGTGAAAGCAGTAATTTTGCTTTAGACGATGATATTCGTATTAGAATGGCAATATCGGAGACAAATAATATTGAGTTTTATCGTTTTTAGGTAGTTTTATATTGTTCAAGAGTCAGTAATTTGATGTATTAAAAAAAATCATGCAATTAGAATCTAATATAGTAAAAAATGCAAAGGTAAGCCCGTCACTCCTGGGGCATCGGCTTACTGATCCAATACGTGGTATAGCGTATCCTCATCGCAATGAATATGATTACCTTACGGGCTATATCAAAAATTTTTGTAGTAGTGGTACTGAGCCTAGAATGATTGCGCTTGCTGGCCTAAGAGGAGTTGGAAAAACAACATTGATGTGGCAGCTGGCCAAATACACTTATCAGAATCTGAGTAAAAATATCTTTCATTTCAATGTAAATATTCTTTCCAGCAATGGTATTTCATTATTTGAGTTGATGGAGACATTTCAGACTGAGGTATTGAATTGTCGGTTTAATGAATACAGTGAACCTATTTTTTTGCTGTTCGATGAGGTGCACGATGATGAAAATTGGCAAAAAACGCTTAAGATCATTTATGATGAATGCCGTACTGCTTTTGTTATTGCCACCGGTAGTTCAGCCCTTTTAATAAACCAATCTGCTGATTTAGCATCAAGAATGAAAATCAACAGAATTTATCCATTTAACTTTACTGAATATGTAAAAGCAAAAACTGTTTTTGAAAATCAAAAATTATGTGCCCCTGAAAATCTGTCTGCAAATCTTATTGAATCGCTTTTTTATAGCGAAGATTATAATCAACTGAAAGCTAATTTCATAAAATTTAATTTAGAACAGAAAATTCTGAATTACCAGAATCAGCTTAAATCAATTTTTATTAAAAATATAACCGAAATAATAAGGGAGTATGTCATCTACCGCAATATTCCAAGATATTCACTTTACTTTAAAACGAGCGACATTGATCAAAGTGTATTAGAGTTGGTTAAACGTATTATTTACGAGGATGTTGTAAAGGTTAATCCCAAATATACCGGGCTTCAATTTGAAAAACTTATGTACAGATTGTCTGCATCCGATGAGATTAATTTGGATAAGCTGTCTCAGGCACTTGGCTTGAAAAAAGAAGATATTGAGTATGCCTTAGATGCCTTTGATAAAGCAGAGCTATTGAATATAATTAATCCAAATTCCAACAGCATCGATGCACTTCTGACAAAAAACAAAAAAGCTTTTTTTATGTCGCCATCTGTACGTATAGCCTTATTATCAGCTATTTATGGAGATAATATACCAGACAGCGCAAGAAGTAAAATCTGGGAGGATATTGTTATGATGTATCTGAGTCGAATCGTTTCAAAATCTATGATCAGTTTTAGTGCTGACAAATCAAGTGTAAACCCTGATTTTATAATTGAAACAAGGGATTGTCCAATTGTAGTGGAAGTAGGGACGAAAAAAACGACTACAAAGCAATTGAGCAAATATAGACAGAAAACACGATACGGTATTCTTATAAATGCTGGCGCTACAGAGATTGAGTTCAACGACAAAAACCAAACACTTATCCTGCCTATGTCTTGGTTTTTGATGATTTAAAATTATATGATGCTTTAAACTCAATTAAACCTTCCCAAACATTAGCTGCAACTCCCTCCAGAGAAAGCCTTTTTTATTTTTATCAGCCAATATTTGCTCAAGGCTGTCAGAAAACAGTAATTTCATTCCATTCCAATCGAGCAATTGATATTTGACTAATTTTAGGTGTAGTCCAAGTTGTGCTGGTTCAATACCAAAAAATATTACTTTTTCCTGTTTTTTACTCCGGATGATTTCGGACCAAGCAATTTGAGTATCTGGATTTATGTCATATAATGCGCAATCACTCTCCAAATCGGTATTAACGGCAGCCAAGATCTTTTTGAGAAAATCGGAAATTTCTGAATTATTGAAATTTTGGCAAATAATGAGAATACCCTTGCTGTTGTTGCCTGTTGAGTTTATTTGAGATGAAATATCCTTGCAGCTGTAGATTGTAGCATTGAAAAAATTAAGTTTCAGTGACATAAGATATAAGTTTCAAAATTTGTAGAATATAGCGTTTTTACTGCTATTTATTTGAATTTCAGTATGATAAATGCAAAAGCCTATGTGTCGAAATAAAATTTTATGATATAATTAACAATTAAGCTAATATTCTAATTTTGTGTGCTTGATTTGAAAATAACAAAATATTTCTTATTTTTACAACCAAAATAATGCTTTTTGGGTTCATACCCTTGAAAGATTTCATTGTATTTCGATTAATAGCTTTGGGGTTAATTATTTGCGGTTTTTAATCCTGTAAATGTAGGGCTTTTTACTTTTGTATTCAATGAGATGTTCGTTAACGTCCTAATTTTTTTCTATGAAGTATCCAATCAGTGTTGAACTGACTCAAAAATCGAGCATTGGAGAAGTTGATTTCAACAACCTTGTTTTTGGGCGAAATATTTCCGACCATATGTTTGTTGCCGACTTTACTGACGGCGAATGGACAGATTGTCGGATCGTTCCTTACGGACCCATGCCAATGAGCCCTGCAATTATGGCCCTCCATTATGGACAAGCTATTTTCGAAGGAATGAAAGCAAATAAGCACCATGAGACCGGTGAGCCTTTGCTATTCCGTCCGGAAATGCACCTCGACAGAATTAACCGTTCTGCATTGCGTATGGCCATGCAGCCAATTCCTGCTGAGATTTTCATGAATGCGCTGTCAAGCTTGCTCGATATAGACAGAGACTGGATTCCTCAATCGGAAGGAAGCGCGCTTTATTTGCGTCCGCATATGTTTGCTTTCGATTCAACCCTTGGTGTCAAATCAAGCGACACTTACCGTTTTGTTATTATGACCAGTCCTGTAGGTCCATATTATCCAAAACCAATCCGACTGTTGGTTGCCGATAAATATGTAAGAGCGTTTCCAGGTGGCGTAGGTTTTGCCAAAGCAGCCGGAAACTACGGAGCAACACTTGCTCCTGCCCAACAGGCCAAAAACAAAGGTTTCGATCAGATTCTTTGGCTCGATGGATTGGAATTTAAATATCTGCAGGAATGTGGAACCATGAACATCATGTGTGTTATTGACGACACGGTAGTTACACCCAACCTTACAGATACAATCTTAGCTGGTATTACGCGCGATAGCCTCATTCACCTCATGCGTGACCAGGGTATAAAAGTCGAAGAAAGACCAATCAGTATTCAAGAGGTTATCGAAGCTAATAAATCGGGTGAACTGAAGGAAATGTTTGGAACCGGCACAGCTGCCGTGCTCTCAAATGTTTCAGAAATCAGCTATAAAGATGAAATTTATACACTACCTCCAGTTGAAGGAAGAAAAATTGGTCCTTTTATCAAAAAAGTACTCGAAGATTATAAAAAATCTCTCCAGCCCGATAAGTTTAATTGGTTGGTTCCTGTTAAGAATTTAATTTCAACTGAAACTAATAAATAAATACTTCAAAATCCGAATCATGCTTATGTTTCGGATTTTTTTATGAATTATCTGAAAAATTTCTTAACTTTAGCTTCTAATCAAGAATAAATAAATGTGGGACTTGTTTAAACCAATTCTAGTCGATTTCAAAAATCCGGTTTTATTTGCCATTCCTTTTTTTCTGTTGCTGATTTTTCTTGAAGTCTACTTAAATTACAGAGAAAGAAAAAATAACTATTTGCTAAAAGATTCTTTGGCAAGTATCAGCATGGGGTTGGGATCTATTGTATCTGATATAATATCCAAGTCCTTGGCATTTATTGCCTTTGTTTGGCTTTTTGAGAATTTTGGCATTTTCAAAGAACAGCTTTCCTGGACCATTTTGGGCTGGGTACTTTTGTTTTTTCTGGATGATTTTACCTTTTATTGGCATCATAGGCTTTCGCACGAGGTGAGAATACTTTGGGCGGCTCATGTAAATCATCACTCATCAGAACAATATAACCTGAGTACAGCATTGAGACAAAGCTGGACCGAAATTTTTTACAAGTATATCTTTTTCCTTTGGTTGCCTTTTTTGGGTTTTCACCCCTTGATGGTGTTAACACAAATCAGTATCAATCTGATTTTTCAGTTTTGGGTTCACACCAAATTTATCAAAAAATTACCGCCTTTTATTGAGTTTATTTTTAACACTCCCTCTCATCACAGAGTACATCATGCTTCAAACCCACGTTATCTGGATAGAAATCATGCAGGAACCCTCATTATCTGGGATCGTATTTTTGGTACATTCTCTGCGGAAAAAGATGAAGAGCCTGTAGTTTACGGCATTACAACCAATATCGACACCTATAACCCCTTGAAAATTGCATCGCACGAATTTACTTCAATGTGGAAAGACATCAGAGAAGCGCCAAAATTCAGCGATAGATTAAAGTATATTTTTTATGCTCCCGGCTGGAGTCACAATGGCAAATCTTTAACTGCCAGACAAATGCGGGCAGCATTGAAACAAAAATGAAAAAATGGTGTCATGTAGCTTTAAGTGGCTTGTTCTTTTATTGGTTTTTATTGGCTTTTACTCCTGTAAACAGGATGAACAAGCTATTTTACCGAAAAAGTCTACAATAACTGAATCGGTGTATGCCTCGGGGCATATCAAGGCAAAAAATCAATACAATGTTTTTACATCAGTAAATGGTACTGTTGCTGAGTTGCTTGTATCGGAAGGCGACAGCGTTTTTCCGGGTACTCCGTTGTTTAAAATTCATAATGCGACTTCCGATATAAATAGGCAACAGGCGCTGCTCAACAGGGAACTGAATGATATAAAAGCAGCTGAGAACAGATTGAGAGATCTGGAATTGACAGCAGAGGCAGCTGAGCTAAAAATGATGAATGATTCACTTTTGTTTGAGCGTCAATCGTCACTTTGGTCAAAACAAATAGGCTCGAAAGTTGAACTCGAACAAAAAAAACTGGCCTTCGAAAATTCAAAGAAAAACTACCAGGGTTCAAAACTGAAGCTTTTGGAATTGAGAAGGCAGTTGGATATCATTTACCGCCAGTCTGATGCTAATGTCAGGTTATCAGAAATCCAGGCTTCCGAATTTATCGTAAAAAGCCAAGTAAAAGGGCGTATATATTCCATTGCCGTACAACAAGGCGAGTATGCCTCAGTTCAACAGCCGCTGGCAGTGATTGGAGCTTCAGATGAGTTTATACTCGAAATGAAAATCGATGAAAATGATATTGCTGTTCTAAAAACAGGTCAAAAAGTTTTTGTGCGTATGGACAGTTACAAGGGTAAAACTTATGAAGCTATGCTCAGCAGAGTCTTACCCCTAATGAATGAAAAAAGCAAGTCATTTACAGCCGAAGCGGTTTTTGTCAATTTCCCTGAAGTACTTTATCCGAATCTTACTTTTGAAGCTAATATTCTTATTAGGACCAAAGAAAATGTGCTTACAGTACCTCGTAACTATCTTTCTGAAGACTCCAATTTATACCTTAAAAATGGGGAAATTATAAAAGTGTCAACGGGTCTCAAAGATTATCAAAAGGTTGAAATCACAAGCGGACTTAATGGTAACGAGGAACTAATTTTACCCCAAAAATGAAAATTTCACTACTGCTGAACATAGCTTTTTCTTTGTTATTTTCCAGAAAAAAACAGACACTTGTTGCAGCAGTGGGTGTGCTTTTTGGTATTGCTGCCTTTATAACCCTACTGGGTTTTATGAACGGGCTCAATGATCTGCTAGATGGAATGGTTCTTAACCGTACGCCACACATCAGGCTCTATAATGATCTCAAGGCAACTGAACGCCAGCCGCTTGAAATGGCATTTCCCGACACAAATACCAGTCATTTTATACGTTCTGTAAAACCGGGTTCGGGTGATTTGAAAATTTATAACAATGAAGCAATCGTATCGGCCTTGAAACAAGATAAAAGAGTGATAGGTGTAGCGCCAAAAGTTTCTACGCAGGTTTTCTACAATGTTGGCAGTATTGATATTGCAGGTGTTATAAATGGGGTAGAGGTTGCCGAGGAAATGCGACTCTACCGATTTGCCGATTATGTAAGCGGTGGCAATCCCATTGATATTTCGCTGGTTCCAAACAGTATTATTTTGGGTAAACTTGCAGCCGAAAAAATGATGGCGGAACTAGGTGATGTAATTCAGGTAACTACAGCCTCAGGTGAAAGATCAACACTGAAAGTCGTTGGATTTTTTCAGTCAGGCATCCAGGATTTCGATAAAGTACAAAGTTTTGCATCCATTGCAACAACCCAAAAACTACTTGGCAAAGAAAGTAGTTTTATCACAGATCTTCAGGTAAATTTGAACGATATAGCACTAGCGCCCTCGTTGGCAATTGAATATTCCCGTATTTTCGGCCTTGATGCCCTTGATATTCAAACCGCAAATTCACAATTCGAAACAGGTTCAAGGGTACGTTCCATCATTTCATATGCAGTAGGCATTACTTTGCTAATAGTTGCGGGATTTGGAATTTATAATATTCTGAATATGATGATTTATGAAAAAATGGATACCATTGCAATATTAAAGGCAACTGGATTTTCTGGTGCCGATGTTAGATTTATTTTTATTTCCATAGCAATGCTGATTGGTTTAGCCGGTTCTTTATCTGGCCTTATCTGCGGCTATTTATTATCGTCACTAATAGATCAAATTCCGTTTAATACAGCTGCTTTGCCAACTGTAAAAACTTATCCGGTCAATTATGATTTGAAATATTATGTCATTGGTGCCTTATTCGGTTTCCTGACATCCTATTTTGCCGGATATTTTCCATCGAGAAAAGCCAGCAAAGTAGATGCTGTTGTAATTATAAGAGGCAAATGAGATGAAAATAGTACTGGAAACAAGGTCGATACAAAAGTATTTTTACAGCCCCCAAAAATTTCAGGTGCTGGATGATATCAATATCAAAATTCAGCAGGGGGAATTTGTTTCCATTTCCGGTAAGTCGGGCTGTGGAAAATCGACTCTGCTTTATGTGTTATCTACTATGGACCTTGATTATGAAGGAGAATTGTTTATTGACGGAACCACAATGAAAGCTAAAACCGAAAATCAGTTGGCGATAGTTAGAAATGAAAAAATAGGTTTTGTTTTTCAGTTTCATTATTTGCTGAACGAATTCACCGTGTTGAAGAATGTGATGTTGCCTGCACTCAAGTTGGGCAAATTTACAAAAAAGGAAATCGAACATCGGGCTTATGAAAAACTGAAAGCGCTGGGTATCGAAGATCAGGCACTTAAAAAAGCCAATTTATTGTCGGGCGGACAAAAACAACGTGTAGCAATTGCCAGAGCACTCATAAACGACCCACTGATAATCATGGGTGACGAACCAACCGGTAATCTCGATAAAAAGAATAGTCAGATGGTTTTTGAAATATTTCAGAAACTAGCTCAAGATTTTGGACAGACGATGCTGGTTGTAACACATGATCCCGAATTTGCAGCAGGTTGCAACAGAATCATAGAAATGGCCGACGGAAAGATTGTATAGTTAATTATTCTTCTTTTTCACTCCAGCGATAGCTCTTCAAGTCAAAACCTGAAAGGTCTAAAACCCTATCCACAACTGTTGCTGCAAGTTCCTCAAAGCTATTGGGTTTAGAATAAAAAGATGGGGTCGCCGGACAAATTACTGCACCCGCTTCAGTCAACAATTTCATATTGTTAATGTGTATGAGACTGTAAGGCGTATCTCGCAACACAAGAATCAGTTTTCTTCGTTCTTTCAGGATCACATCGGCTGCGCGGGTAGGCAAATCATCTGAAATGCCGGCAGCTATACGACCCATAAGCCCCATTGAGCAAGGGCAAACAATCATAGTGTCGAATTTTGCAGAACCAGAGGCGAATGGCGCCATAAAATTCTTTTTATCATAAAAACTGAATGGATAATTCAAATAATCTTCATTACCTAATTCATATTTCCAATTGAATTTTGCATTGTCGCTCATCACTACAGCAACTTCTTTCCATTGCGTTTTTAATTCCAATAATTTGTCCATCAATACCTTAGCATAGATGGCACCGCTTGAGCCTCCAACAGATAAGACAATCTTTTTCATAAGCTATTGTGTTTTGGTATTGATTTTGGTAATTGAAACAAAGTCTGAACTTGTTAAAATAAACACAATATTTTCAAAGCAGTTGTAAACTAAAGCGATTCTTTGCATTTTTGTGTTACAAAATTGGAAAATATGAACAGAATTATTCCCATCGCCGCTTTTCTAATGCTCATTTCATTGACCGCTGCCTATACTTTTGGCACTTATCCAAAAGTTAAAATGCCGGATCCGATAGAAAATTCCACAGTAGGCTGGATGACATGGGAACAGGCTGTGGCTCGCCTCGAAGCAGACAAGGCAGCTGGTTTGAAAGGTAAAAAATTCTTTGTCGATGTATATACCGACTGGTGCGGTTGGTGTATAAAAATGGATAAAGAAACTTTTGAACAGCCCAAAATAGCTCAATATCTTAATCAAAATTTTTACCCGGTGAAACTCAATGCCGAACAAAGAGCGGATATACTTTTCGGAGGAAATATTTTCAAATTTATTGCTCAGGGAAACAGAGGTTATCATGAGCTCGCAGCTGCACTGCTCGATAATAAAATGAGTTATCCAACAGTTGTTTTTTTGAATGAAAAGGTTGAACTGATGCAAAGAATACCCGGTTATCTCGATGTCCCAACCTTTGACTGCATTATGCATTATCTGGCTGAGGAACATTATACAAATACACCTTGGGAAACTTATCAGACGGCATTTAAGAAAAATTATAAGCCCTGATACAAATTTTTCCTATTTCAAACAGTTTTTGTACATCTGTACAGTATTGTGCAGGCCGTAATAAATCGCATCTACAATAAGGGCATGTCCAATGGATACCTCCGAAAGTGAAGGAACATGCTGTTTAAAATATTTAAGATTATAGAGATTTAAGTCGTGTCCGGCATTGATTCCAATACCTATTTCATCTGCAATTTTTGCTGCAAAAACATAGTCTTTAATTGCCAATTCCGGATTTGTAGTAAAGTATTTGGCGTATGGACCAGTGTAAAATTCTATTCGATCTGCACCAAGACGCTTTGCCCCTTCAACCATTTTTGGGTCGGAATTAACAAAAATAGAGGTTCTGATTCCTTTTTCACTGAGTTCAGCACAAACATCCTTCAAAAAGGAAAAGTGTGTTACTGTATCCCAACCATTATCTGAAGTAAGTGCCTGTTCAGCATCGGGCACCAAAGTACACTGATGTGGACAATTTTCAAGTACTAGTTTCATGAATTCGGGCGTTGGGTTTCCCTCTACATTAAACTCCGTTTTAACAATTTCCTTCAACTGCGGAATATCATCGAATCTGACATGGCGCTGATCGGGCCTTGGGTGTACTGTAATGCCATCAGCACCAAAAATTTCGCAGTCTTTTGCTAGCTCCAGCAGATTTGGAAAATTTGCACCTCTCGAGTTTCTGATTAGGGCTATTTTATTAATGTTTACACTCAGGTTTGTCATTGCTTAATTGCTTTAGAAGATAAAAACTGCAATTTTATGCTATGGTGACTAAGGTCAGCTTATTTACAATGCGAAGATAGTACTTTTGTTCAGAAAGCCGGATGATACTGGTCATTATGTAGAATTTAAAGGATAATTGAAGTGATGATAATAAGTAAACCCATAAAAGATTTTTTAGAGGAGGCAGGAGCGCTTTCAATTTTTACAGGCCGTTTTTTTAGAGAATTATTTAGGCCAAGGTTTGAATTCAATGAAATGCTCCGGCAATGTTATTTTATAGGTGTTAAATCCTTACCGTTGGTTTTGGCCACAGCTTTTATAATGGGCATGGTGTTGACCATTCAGTCGAGACCCACCCTGGTAAGTTTTGGCGCTGAATCGAGATTGCCACAAATGGTTGCCGTCTCCTTGGTACGTGAAATTGCGCCCGTTATTACAGCGCTCATCTGTGCCGGCAAAATTGGTTCGGGAATCGGTGCCGAACTTGGTTCGATGAAGGTAACTGAGCAGATTGATGCGATGGAAGTATCGGGTACCAATCCGTATAAATATCTTGTGGTTACAAGGGTGCTGGCCACTACGCTCATGTTGCCACTATTGGCTTTGGTAGGCGATGCAATTGGCATTTGGGCATCTTTCCTTGGAGCCAATATCAAAGGCGATGTCAGCTGGGATTTATACTTGTTAAAATCCTTTGATTATCTTTTTTTTATAGACATTTTTCCAGCGGTTTTAAAGACATTTCTTTTTGGATTTGCCATTGGAATTGTTGGATGTTACAAAGGAATGACCTCGCAAAAAGGAACCGAAGGGGTGGGACGTTCTGCCAACTCAGCAGTGGTTTTAGCATCTTTAATGGTTTTTGTTATAGATCTACTTGTTGTGCAAATGTCTGATTTGTATGGTATTATAAAATAAACAGATGAAAGCTGCCAGGTATTATGCTCATAGTGAAATAGCTATTGAAATCAAGGATTTAAACAAATCTTTTGGCAATCAGCATGTTTTGATAAATCTTAATCTTAATCTTTATAAAGGTGAAAATCTAGCCGTTTTGGGCAAATCAGGTTCTGGCAAATCAGTTCTGCTTAAGTGTATTGTAGGTTTGGTATCGCCCGAAAGCGGAATTGTAAAAGTTTTGGGAAAGGATGTTTTAGGTTTGGCTCAGTTCGAAATGGATAAAATCAGAATGAAAATTGGGTTTCTTTTTCAGAGTAATGCCCTTTATGATTCAATGACTGTGCGAGAAAATCTAGAATTTCCGCTTCGAAGACATGGACTTAAATACAATAAAAAAGAAGTGGATGATATGGTATTTGAGTCTCTTTCCAATGTTAGTCTTCCTGAAACAGCCGGAAAAATGCCGGCAGAATTATCGGGAGGCATGAAAAAAAGAATTGCCCTCGCTAGAACATTGATGATGAAACCCGACATCATACTCTACGATGAGCCTACTACGGGATTGGATCCTATAACCAGCCGCGAAATCAGTAATCTGATTCTTTCTGTTCAGGAAAAATATCATAGCTCGGCCATAATAATTACGCATGACATTAATTGCGTTAAAATTGTAGCTGATCGAATTATTATGCTGATTGACGGCTATGCCTATGCCGAGGGCAGTTATAGCGAATTGGCAAATTCAGATGATCCAAAAATTAAAAGTTTTTTCGAATAAATATTTTATCTGTTTATGAGTCAGCGAATTTCACAAAATGTCAAAGTAGGTCTTTTGGTTTTGGCAGGCAGCTTTTTCTTTTTGGTGGCCCTCTATCTGATCGGTTCGAAGGATAATATGTTTACTTCGGGATTTAGGATTTATTCAAAATTTAATGACGTCAAAGGTCTCCTGGTTGGTAATAATATCCGATTTTCAGGTATCAATATAGGCACTGTTAAAGAACTTATTATTGTAAACGACAGTACAGTAAAAGTGGTCATGAATATCAAAGAGGAAGCTAGAAAATTTTTAAAAATAAATACGAGGGCTTCAATTGGTACAGATGGTCTTATTGGTAATAAAATTATCATCCTGACAAATTCTACCCAAGATTCGGAAACGGTAAAAAATGGCGATGAAATAATGTCTATGAACACTTTTGATACCGAATCAAATCTAAAAAATCTCGAAGATATCGGTGCTGAGGTTTCAAGAGTTGCTAGTAATCTGAAAGAAATCACCGACAAACTGAACAAGAGTGATGTAATTTGGGATCTGTTGGAAGACAAAAGTATGAGCCAGGAATTAAGGGGCACCTTCAGCTATCTTCATCAAATTGGGGCAAATACTTCAGCAATTACAAAAGACATTGGCATCATCATAAAAGAGGCCAAATCTGGTCGGGGAAATCTTGCATTTATACTCAACGATACAACGCTAGCAGCATTATCTAAGGATTTAAATACGATCCTTTCTGACATAAAGGCCGGTAAAGGTTTGCTTGGTACGCTTATACATGATGAAAAATCGGCAGAAAACATGCAAGATATTTTATCAAATGTTAAAACATTATCTGATTCTCTCGCACATATCAGTTCTGAACTCAGCGGCTTTTCAAAATCTATGCACCAGGGAGCAGTCGCAGTAAATTCAACGCTGAGCGATAGCGTATTTATAAATAATTTAAATAAAAGTATGCAGCACATAAATAATAGTACGCTTAAACTGGAAGAAAATCTCGAAGCCCTGAAACATAGTTTTTTATTCAGACGATATTTTAGGAGACAGGAGAAAAAGAAAGGGAAATGAATTTAAAACCCTAATTTTACCAACATTTTCTCTTTAACAATGATAAAAACATACAATATTGAAGGTCTTAGCTGTGCATCATGTGCCAGCAGCGCCCAAAAAATTCTTTCCCGCATCGAGGGCATTGAAAACGTAAGGGTTAATTATGCTGCGGCGAAGGCTGTTGTAGAATCGAAGTATGAAATTGACATTTTCCTGCTCAATGAAAAACTTACAAGGGCGGGTTATCAGCTTCTCGAAAAGCATAAAGACTCGAGGGAAAAACAACTTCTAGCGGAGACTTTAAAGTTAAAAAGGCTCAAAAATGAATTGATTATTGCATTTGTTTTTGCCTTGCCACTTTTTGTAATAGCGATGTTTTTTCATGGTCTTATTCCTCATCGCGCTGCTAATCTGATCATGTTTTTTCTCTGTATACCTGTCATGTTTTATTCTGGCAGCAGATTCTTTGTAAGTGCCTGGAGACAGTTGCGCATTGGTAGCTCGAATATGGACACGCTTGTTGCGTTGGGAACAGGAACTGCTTTTCTCTTTAGTGTTTTTAATACATTTTTTCCTAAATATCTTTTGCAGCGTGACATCGAGGCCCATGTGTATTATGAGACTGCTGGAGTTCTGATTTTTTTTATTCTTTTAGGCAAATATTTTGAAGAAAGCGCTAAGAGAAAGACATCGACAGCCTTGGATAGCCTTATGAGCCTGAATGTGCAGGAACTTAACTTGCTTCACAACGGAACAGAGAAGAAAATACCAATTGAAGCTGCCATGCCGGATGATATTGTCATCGTAAAACCTGGCGATAAAGTCCCCCTCGATGGTTTAATTATTTTTGGAGAAACAGAGCTAGATGAATCGATGCTGAGTGGAGAGCCCATGCCAAAATTTAAACAAAAGGGAGATCAAATATTTGCCGGAACTATAAATCTGAACGGTTATATTCAATTCAGTGTCACAAAAACTGCTGATAATACGGTGCTTTCGCAAATAATTGCATTGGTTGAATCTGCTCAGGGTACAGCATCACCCATTCAAAAAATGGTGGATAGGATTTCTGCTGTTTTTGTACCTGTTGTCATACTAATTTCAATCCTCAGCGCCTTTATTTGGTATGTTGCCGGGCCTGAACCAAAACTGACTTATGCCCTTATTGCAGCGCTTACTGTTTTGGTTATTTCTTGTCCTTGTGCTTTGGGCTTGGCGACTCCTACTGCAATTATGGTCGGAATCGGCCGTGCAGCAGGCAAAGGAATTTTGATAAAATCAGCTGAAAGTCTGCAAAGCGCTTCAAATATCGATGTCATACTTTTTGACAAAACAGGAACGCTTACAGAAGGTAAACCAACTGTAAACAGCATTAAACTTTTTGATGAAAACCCTCAACTTCTCTCGATTATCTCATCCTTGGAACATCATTCAACGCATCCCATTTCGAGATCAATTTGTCAATATCTAAAGGAATACAATCATAATTTTATTTTTGAAAATTTTGAAAACATCAGTGGGAGAGGACTTAAAGCTAGCTTTTCCGGTCTTTACTATTTTGCAGGCAATAGTAGTTTGATGCATGAAAATGGAATCAACTTTACCCATGAACAGGAAAAATATATTGTAGCACTTTATGAACTGGGACAAACAGCTGTTTTCTTTGCAGATGCCCATAAGATTTTGGCAATCTTTTCATTAAGCGACAAAATCAATAGTTCTGCAGCGCAGGCCATTCAAGCATTAAAATTTTCAGGTAAAGAAATATACATGCTCAGCGGTGACAATCAAAGAGCAGCCGAATTAGTAGCAGAACAACTTGGAATTAAAAATGTACTCGCCGAATTACTTCCCGGAGATAAAACCGATTTTGTAAAAAAGCTTCGAGCCTCAGGCAAAAAAGTTGCAATGGTGGGCGATGGAATCAATGATGCAGCTGCGCTTGCCAATGCAGATCTTGGAATTGCGATGAACAGTGGAACCAACATAGCCGTCGAATCGGCCGATGCAGTTTTATTGAATAATAATCTGCTGCAAATACCTGAATTGCTGCATATTTCTAAAAGGACTATGGCTATTCTTCGCCAGAATCTTTTCTGGGCATTTTTTTACAATGTACTGGGAATACCAATAGCAGCAGGCATTCTATACCCTTTTTCAGGTATGCTGCTCGACCCTATGATTGCTGGTGCAGCTATGGCTTTTAGTTCAGTATCTGTCGTATTGAATAGTTTGCGCATATAAATTTAAAGTATAGTTTTAAGATAAAAATCTGGATATTCTGATAAATTTTTATGAAATTTACAGCTCATAAAAAAAACTTATGTTAAGTTTTGAGTTTTTGAACAACGCTGATGCCGATTCGGAAAATGCATTTTGTATTTCCGAAACTTTCTATTCCTATGCTTATTTTAAAAACAGAATATTTTCTATAGCTGCCGAAATTAAAAAAAGAGGGATTGTCCATCAAAATATTGGGGTATTTACCCAGAATCATATCGATACCTATGCCAGCTTTTATGCAGCCTGGATAACAGGAAATGCCTATGTGCCCATACACCACAGCTATCCGCAAAATAGGGTAGAAGATATCCTAAATCAGGCTGATATTACTTTTGCTATTGGATTTGGCAATGAAAATATTAAATTTAGTCAGCTAAATTATATCGATTCTTTGTCCTTAAAAAATTCAGCTGCTTTTGGTTTAGAAGACATATATCAACACAAGCCCGATGATTTGATGTACATCTTATTTACATCGGGCAGTACTGGTAAGCCAAAGGGTGTGCAAATTTGCCACAGGAATTTAAATGCCTTCATGGAGCATGCCTATTCCCTAGAAATGGGACTTCAAAAAGGCGATCGTTACCTGCAAATGTTTGAATTGAGTTTCGATTTGTCGGTAGTTTCATATGCCTTGCCTTTGCAACATTACGGAACGATTTACACTGTGTCTGATCAAAACATAAAGTATCTTGAAATCTATCGTTTACTCGAAGAATATAAGCTAAATTATGCCATCATTGTTCCCTCGGTTTTGGCAATGCTAAGACCCTATTTCGAAGATATAGATTTGCCAGAATTGAGAAATGTAGCATTGAGCGGAGAAGCAGTTCCTTTGAAGCTCACGGAAGAATTTCAGCAATGCTGTCCCAATGCTCAGTTTCATAATTATTACGGACCTACTGAATGCACTATTTTTTGCACTTCATACAAAATTCCAAGAAATGAAATTCCATCCTTGAATGGTATTGTATCGATTGGGCAGGCTACGCTTAATCAGGTTTCAAAACTTATAAGGGAGGATGGAAGCGAAGCCGCTAATGACGAAAAAGCTGAACTTTACCTGGGCGGTTCTCAGGTTTCTGTTGGATATGTCAAAAATGCTGAGATGAATGCAGCTTCTTTTTTGACAATAGATGGGATAAATTTTTACAAAACCGGAGATTTGGTAATTCAAAAAAATGACGGTCTCTTGTATTATCTTGGGCGTATAGATCAACAGGTCAAAATTCAGGGTTACCGCATTGAACTAATGGAGGTGGAACATCTTTGCAAACAGGCCCTTAAGACTGAGGCTGCTGTTGTTGCGGTAAAAGATAATCGTGGGTTCGACAATTTGGTGCTATTTGTTAAAAATGATCATAAACTTGATATATCATCAGCACTTTCCGAAGTACTGCCTAAATATATGACACCTACAAGAATCATTGAGTTAGCCGATTTTCCGCTGAATGACAACGGTAAACTCGATCGCAAAACTTTAAAATTAAGCATCGAAAATGAGTTCAGTAATAATTAGAAAAGCTACACTAGATGACAGAGATTTTATTATCAAATCAATTATTGAAGCCGATAAAAGCAATTCCGGAACTTCAAGTTATTTAGGGCTTTTTGATATGACAGAGCCTGAATTGTATAATTTATTCGGAAAAATTTTCGACGAAGAACTCGAAGCTTGTGAGTTTGGACACAGTGGATTTGCAGTTGTTGTTGATAATGGAGAGGTTGCTGCATCGCTTACTTCCTGGATTGAGGGATCTACAGGTATGCCATCCTGGCAAATAAAAAGTACTGCACTTTTTTGTACCCTTCCTAAGGCAAATTTCGAAAGCCTTCAGCAAAAACTTGAAAAATTTTCATCTATAAACATTTCGAGAACCATAGGTGCACTACAGATCGAAACGGCATTTGTGGAAAATAATCACAGAGGAAAAGGCTATTTCGTCAAACTTTTAAATTATCATATCGATACAGCCAAGGAATCAGGCTTAGAATTCGACAGAATAGAGATGATAACCTATAATTCAAATAAAATTGCTGAGAATATTTATGCCAAAGAAGGTTTTATTAAGGTAGATTCAACAGTGTCTGAATATTTAGATATATTACATTACTATCCGGGTACAGGTATGAACCTTTGGATAAAAAACATTTAAATTATGAACATCAAAGAACAGTTAGAGGTCATTTTTAGAGAGGTATTCAAAGACGAAAACCTTCAAATCAGCCCCGAATTGAATGCACATCAGGTTCCTCACTGGGATAGCATCAGTCACCTTGTTATGATTTCGAAAGTAGAAGCAGTTTTCAATGTAAAGCTGAAGCTTAAAGAGCTTATGAAAATGAAAAATGTTGGTGATCTCATGGCTTTATTGGTAGAAAAAAC
>CAMDAB010000004.1 GCA_945888475.1 Saprospira grandis DSM 2844
ACACAGATCTGGACTTTGTCCCACACAGATCGGACAGATGCACGCAGATTTTTAGCCATTGCGTCAATACCGATCCGATAGCTATCGGATTAAACAGATTAACTGCGTTAAGACGGATATTTACGGATTGACGAAACTTTCGCAAAAAAATCTGATGCCCCCGAAAGCTTTCGGGGTAAGCTCAGATTTTTATTTACCATTGGATACCTGGGTTTCAACCCAGGACAGAATAACTGGCTGCCCTAAGCTAAAGCGTAGGCCTCGTTTGGTACTTTGCTTACAGAAGGTTAAAACCTTCTTTCGCAAAAAATCTGATGCCCCCGAAAGCTTTCGGGGTAAGCTCAGTTTTTATTTACCATTAGATAACTGGGTTTCAACCCAGGACTGATTAACTAGCTGCCCAATCTATTAGCCCCTACAACTTCCCAAATACCTCATAAATCTCATCTTTACCCCATAAATTTTCATCCAACGCAGTGATTTCGTTCAGCAGTTTCCAGTTATTTTGTTTCATCTCGCTGAGGCCGGAGATACCCAGGTGACCGCGTGCATCGGCATAGAGGATTGGATTTGGCGAAAGAAAGGCTTCGTCCGACTCAGACAATTGCGGCAATTCAATGGCAACGGAGGGCGCATTATCGAAAAGGCGCATTTTATCGATGAATAATTTCTGTTCGCTGTTGACAAAATCGCCACGCCATCTTTTTTCAGCGGGAAAATAGCTGAGCTGAGCGACCAGATAGTAACCACTGCTGAGTTTTACAGGTTCAATACTATTTTTCTTCGACAGACTGCCATCGGCATTAAAACCACGCAGTATAGCCGTATCGTTTGGTACCTGAATCCTGAATTCAAGGGTTCTTTTGGTATTGCTTTCGCCAATATTTTCTTGAATAAACTTTAAAATGCCGCTTTCGAGATAACCCTCAAGAAAAGGTAGCACCGTAGAATATTCATAAGGAATGATTTCTCTGATTCTTTTCATCATAGCCTTGGCAACATAGTGCTTCATGCCATCGCCGAACTGTGTATAATCGAAAGGGGGAGGCAATGCCATTTCATGTGCATGTCCTTTGGTAATTGATAGTTCGCGCAGCACGCGATAAGCTGCATATTGGCCATATTTCACCTCATAATTACTAGCTGCGAGGGAAGCAAAGCCTGCAAATCCTGCAATTCCTGCACCTGGCAGTCGCATAAGTTCGTATGAGTCTGATTTTGAATAAAAGTCGAAAGGCGCAATGGGCACTATCTTCGCATTTTGTGCCTTTCCTGTCAATTTCATTGCAATGTCCAACAGTACAGCAGAAAGTGCATATAGCCAGTATTTTACCGATGGAATTTCTGTTGGCTTGGGCAGATAGACAAATTGCTGCATGGCGTCAATCAAGGCATTTCTATCGTTCAATGGCAATTTATCGGCAAAATAATCCTTTTCCTCTTCGATGATTCTTAGCAGTTCGTGCTGAATCAGCAAAGTATTGGGCGGCAAATCGAGCTTTTTTCTGATTTTATCGAGTTCCTGTATCGCATAGTTGCGCATTTGAATAATGGCTGCATCATCGGGAACCGAAAGGCTGTTTTTATAAAAATTTCTCAGATTGTCGCGCTTTTCAAACTGTTCCAATACAGAAGAAATATTGCTAAGTTCATTGCCCCTAGCCTCGTTGAGCATGGCGGCAATAAGGTGCGGAACCTTGCTGACAAGGCGCATCAGTGTCGATTTGCCTGCAACCTTCGACTTACCTGTAAGCAGCGAGCGGCTGCTACCAAGATTATCGTGCACCGAAACTCTAAACTGAGTCTCCATTTCGCTTACCATTGGATCGACAAATACAATCATACGTTCGAAATCGACATTATTATTGATATGATCAATATAGGTGGCCAGTCTTAGTCCTTCTCGGATGGGTTCATTATTAAATGTACCGCCATCGATATAGGTAAAGCTATATTTGTTTTTATTTTTAAGTTCATCGGGCCAATCGCCGGCAAACTCATGTCTGAAACGGTTCAAAACCACTGGTTCAAATGCAAAGGGAAAAGCTGCCGATGCAATGGCCGTAGCAGTTATTTCGCGCCAGGTATCGTTATGTTCCAGATTTCTGATTGTTTTTGCATAGGATATGCCTTGTTCGTCTTTGTTATCGAGTTGAATCTCCTCGCCCTGATGGTATTGCAGCCAACGAAGTGGATAATAACTGACCGTCGCAGGGTTTATCTCTCCAAAATTCAGATCAAAAACGCGTAGTTCACTATGTACCCTATCAATTGCTGTGTCGTTCAATGCATTAAAAAATGGAGCATCGCCCTTGCCGTATTCGGATATTTTGTGTTTTTTTGAAATAGAATTCAAGTTAGATAAGGTACATGCAAAAAGCACCCTGTCGGCGAGCAGTACCTTGTTATCTAAACGACCTGTTCTGTTTTCGAATTTAAAATAATTACGCCCCAATTCATCCACAGCATTCCTATCTAGCAGTCCCGAATTATTGCTTAGGTCTTTTTCGTTTGGACCAGTACCCAATAGTTTGTTTATATCCACCTCTTTCGACCAGATTTTTTCCTGAAATTCCTGAACAGCCTGAGCAGCAATCAAACATTCAAACTTTTGAGCATCCTGCATTTTGAGTTGATAAGCAGCCTCTCCAAATTGCCCCAGAATTTTACTTTCCAACACCTGTCGCATTGCTGCGTAGTCGTTATAACCTAACATCTTGAATTTGTCGCGGTGATTGGTCAGCACTCGCAGCATAATTCCCAAAGATATGGCGCCGGCACTTGCTCCGCTAAAAATATCGATCTCGACTTTGCTGTAGGATTTGTAAATAGGAGTTCCGGTACTATCCCGAAGACCGCTATCATATTTCCCATAAACAATGAGCTGTTTGATAGCTTCGGAAAGTGCCGCACCCGAAAAAGTACCCAATGATACACCGCCGCCCATTACAAACCCTAATCTTAAAACCTTATCTGACATATAGATATGTATTATCCTTATATAAATTTTAAACTATACTATTTTTGTTCGTTTAAAGATTGTAAAATTTACCGATAAAGCAAAAAGTAGTGAACTGTTTTTTTGGTCACAGCAGATTATTGTCAATTTTTAAATAATTCTGGCTGTTTAATACAGCTTAAACTAATTATTGTTAAGCATTTTGATTATTTTGCAGCCGTTTTCAAACAATTAAAATTTAAAGGACAAACTTATTCTTGCCATATGTTTATTGTCATAATAATTTTCATCGTCGGTTATTTAGCCATTGTATTTGAACATCCACTGAAACTGGATAAAACGGTCCCTGCCCTTATCATGGCAGTGCTTTGCTGGACAGTCATCGCTATCGGTCATTTCCCATTAATTGATCATCATGGACAAAGTGCAGGCATGGATTCAACTTTACTCCATCATATTGGTAAAATTGCGGAAATTGTACTCTTTCTTATTGGTGCTATGACCATAGTCGAACTGGTCGATTTACATGAAGGTTTCAGCCCCATAACTCGAGCAATCAAGACTAAGAAAAAGTCAAAATTACTTTGGATTGTAAGTATATTATCGTTCTTTTTTTCTGCAGTGCTCGATAATCTTACCACAACAATAGTCATGATTTCACTACTAAGAAAATTAGTGCCTGACCAAAAAGAAAGATGGTTTTATGCCTCTATTGTGGTTATTGCCGCAAATGCTGGCGGTGCCTGGTCCCCTATTGGAGACGTAACGACCACTATGCTCTGGATTGGAAAAAATGTCACAACTGTTCCACTGGTCATTTTCTTGTTTATCCCATCGCTTGTTTGTCTACTGGTGCCTGTTTTAATTATCAGTAGAAATAAATCTTTTCGTGGAGAAATACAAACTTCAGAGAAAGAAACTAATGAAGAATCCACCCATAAATATAGTTCAAAGGCTAGCCTGATAATGCTTGTAGCCGGAGTTTGCGGACTGCTCTTTGTGCCGGTATTTAAAACTGTAACACATCTTCCTCCCTACATGGGCATGATGTTTTCGCTTGGCATTGTATGGTTAATTTCAGAATACATTCAACCAGATGAAAAATTCAAGACAAATCATATTTCTTCGGCTAAATCTGCACTTTCACGCATCGACACTTCGAGTATTCTCTTCTTCCTGGGTATTCTGTTAGGTGTAGGGGCTCTGGAATCGCTTGGTCAATTATCTGCATTTGCATCTGTTATGAATCTTGCATTGCCTGCCGAAACTAATTTCCTACCAGGGGTTACAGGTACTGATGTCGTAATTCTTTTACTTGGTTTTGGTTCAGCCATCATTGATAATGTACCACTTGTAGCTGCTGCTATGGGCATGTATTCACTTGCTGATTTTGCAACCGATTCTAAAATTTGGCATTTCCTTGCTTACTCTGCAGGAACCGGGGGATCTATGCTCATTATAGGTTCTGCCGCAGGTGTAGCAGCTATGGGCATGGAAAAAATTGATTTTGTGTGGTACCTTAAAAATATAGCCTGGATTGCACTCATTGGCTTTTTGGCTGGCGCTGCGGTATTTTTCCTGTTGCATCCTGTATTTGAAACTATGTTGGGGGTAAAAGAAGCTGTTCACCACCTTCAAAACAGTGGTGGAGCAAAACCGCATTAGCATTACAATTCAAACAACTGAATTCTAAGCCTCATGAACTTTCTTGATAAGCTCAATAATATCCAAAACTTTGTCTTTGATATTGACGGAGTTTTTACAGACGGCTCCGTTCTGATTCAGGACGATGGCAGTCTGCTTAGAACTATGAATACCAAAGACGGCTTTGCATTAAAACATGCTGTAACACAGGGATATAATATTTTTATCATTACTGGTGGCAAATCGCTGGGCGTATTTTACCGGCTTGCTTCTTTAGGCGTAAAAAAAGAAAATATTTTCTTTGATTGCCATGATAAACTTGCTGCCTTAAAACAAATTGTGGAAGAAAGGAGTCTTGATTTATCGAAAACAGTCTATATGGGCGACGACATTCCCGATTATGGTCCCATGTGTTACGTAAATCTGCCCTGCTGTCCAGCCGATGCAATTCCCGAAATAAAATCTGTTGCACAGTACGTATCGCCTTACAACGGCGGACATGGCTGCGTAAGAGATCTGCTTGAAAAAGTGATGAAAGTGCAAGGCAAATGGTTTAACACGGATGATTTAAAGGTCTAAATGTTCAACATTCTCAGACCAATCAACCTGCTGCTGCTACTGGCAGTTCAATTTACGCTCTGGTTCAGACTTTGTGTACCAAATGTGGTGGAAGCAAAGTTGATGGAATTTATATTGATCTGCATTTCAGTAATTTGCACGGCAGCAGCAGCATATATCATCAATGACATTGTAGACATAGCGACAGACAAAATAAATAAGCCTCAAAAGGTTTATATTAAAAATTACGCCAGCAAAAAAAAAGCATTCATTGCCTATTTTATGCTGAATGCAGCCGCAATAACTGCTGCAATATTTGTCTTTGATCTATTCATTATTATTATTACAATTTCCAGTATTGCACTGCTCTATTTGTATTCCTCAAAACTAAAACAAACTATTTTTTGGGGAAATCTTACAATTGCCCTTTTGAGCGCTTTACCTGTTTTGGAACTTTATATCTTTTTTAGACCTTCAAATGCTGATAATGAATTTTTGGCCTATGCCCTGTTTGCATTACTTACAACGCTTTTGCGCGAAATAGTGAAAGACCGAGAGGACAGTGAGGGCGATTTAAAATCAGGAATCAAAACGCTTGCAAACAGCATATCGGAAAACAAACTTAAAATTGTGTTATATGCCGTAAATGGATCTTTAACAATCTGCTTAGTTTGCTTTTTATTTTTTATAAAAGACATCAATATAAGCTCCTTTTTGCTGTATATGGTTACAATGATTTTGCCAGCCCTTTTAATTTTCGTGTTGATTTACAAGCTAAAAAACAATTTCACATATAGCAGATTGAGCCTGTCTATAAAAATTTATATGTTTCTGGGGCTTATCCGCCTCTGGATTTAACAGTTGCTGCATCCAATTTTTTTAATAAATTCAAGCGGTCGAGGTTGAGCCAATGAACGCCTTCGCCCAACATTAAATTCAAAACTTTCAGTTTATTGGGCATTCCCCAAAATCTTAATTCTCGGCCATCTTCCTTTGCTCTTTTGACAGTTTCTTTAAGGAATAGCAGTTCTTTATCCGATATTTTCCCATGTCCCCTCCATTTAAAATTACCCCGGTATGATGTACTTACCCTTGGAACGAGTTCTGGTCCAAATTTTTCATTGCCAATATCACCCAAGCCTCCATCTAGCTGCATATAGCGAATTGAATCGGCAAACAATGCATCATAAGGCTTAGCTCCCGAAAGCAAAATCTGCAAGGGCCCATCTTTTAATGCCGAGCTGTTTTTATATCTAACTGTTAAAATATCTTCATATTTTTCACAGAGGCTTCTCAAAAGTCGGTAAGCTTTTTGGGGATTTCTTTTGATGTCGACCATCAGAATTAGTTTGTCGGTCGGATTTTGAAAAATATTTCCATTTGTTTGAATGATTTTTTGAAGTGGTTTCAAATATCTTTTTTCAAAGTTCGTTCTTAATCCTAAAAACAAAGCTATATGCGCTACCTTCAACTGCCCGCGGTATGGAAAAACATCGATTTCGATACTACTGCAGCCAAAACGGATGGCCTTTTTAAAATCCTTTCGGAATAATTTTTCGTAATCGTTGTGTGCATGCGCAAAGTTTAATGCAACTGGTTTTTGTGCTTTTATAAAGTTTATGCAAAGCAGCACATGTAACATAATTACAAAATATTTTGATTTTACGACCATTTATTCAGTGTTTTTTAGTTCAATTGACAATTTTTGACTTGACATTCGCAATAAAAAGGACTATCTTTGCATTTATTAAAATAAGCATAATTGACATATTTTCATCAAAATTATACAGAATCATGAGATTCAATATCCTATCGTTTTTATTTTTTCTCTTAATTTTTTCTGGTTATGTTAAGGCACAACCCGAATCAGCTTTGTACCGCGATGCTCAGGATGCCTACAAAAGAGGCTCGGAGTTTTACACTTTATCACTTTTTGGCAAAGCACAGGAAGAATTCGAAAGGGCATTATCGGGACGCAATCTACTTTTCCCGGCACAAAATACTTCCGAACTGTTTTTTGTCAAAGCAGAACTCTACGCTGCATTATCAGCACTGAAACTGGAACATCCGGATGCAGAAAAAAGACTGCTGTCCTTCATTCAAAAAAATGAACCGGGCTCGGAGGCGAGCAGAGCCAAACTCGAAGTTGGAAATTATTACTATGCCAAACGAGAATACGATAAGGCAATTCAGTATTTGAGCAAAATTACCTGGACAGAGTTGGGCGATATGAGCAATGAAGAGGTACTTGAAGCTAAATTCAAACTTGCCTATTGTTATTTCGTAAAAAAACAGTTCCAGTCGGCCGCACCACTATTTCAACAAATTAAAGGAAGTCGATCTAAATACGCTGAAAGTTCAATTTATTACTATGGCCTTTGTGCATTTTTTCAAAAAAAGTACAAAGAAGCGCTTGATAATTTCGAAAAAATCGATGATATCAAAAAATATCAGGATGTTGTTCCATCTTATATCGTACAGATTCATTTCATGCTCAAGGATTATGACAAAACAATCAGTTACGGGGAGCCTTTGCTGAAAAATGACAAAATAAAGGATAGACAAACCATTGCGCAGTATGTTGGCCAGGCTTATTATGAAAAGGGCAATTTCAAAAAAGCGTTGCCTTACATTGAGGAATATGTTGAAAAAACGCCTAAGGTCACAGAAGACGTTTTCTACCAATTGGCTTATACCCAATATCGTTGCGATCGTTGCGAAGACGCAATAGCAAATTTTGAGCAGATAAATGGTCTGAATAGCAAATTGGGGCAACATGCGCTCTACAATCAGGCAAACTGCCAGATGAAACTTTTCAAAAAGAAAGAAGCCCGCCTTTCTTTTGAGCAGGCAGCTGAAAAGGATTTTGATAAAAATATGAAAGAAGATGCATTGATGAATTATGCAAAACTTTCCTATGAATTAGGTTTTGACAATGATGCAATTTCTGCCTTCATGAAAATAAGTCCTAACTCAAAGTACTATGTCGAATCACAGAATCTACTCAGTAAGATTTTTTTGAATACCAGAGATTACGACAAAGCATTGGAAATTTTAAGAAGCCTGAAAGGCAAAACAGAATCTCTTAACATTACATACCAGAAAGTATGTTATTTCCGTGCTGTACAATACTTTAATGAAGGGAATCATGTGAAGGCCATTGAACTTTTCAACGAGGCGCTCAACAACACTGTACATCCTGAAACTACAGCACTCTCCTACTACTGGAAAGCCGAATCGCTATATCTGACCGACAAAACCGATGCAGCTATCAAAGAGTATGAAAAATATATGCTGGCCCAGAATCAGGCTCCCCAATTACCCGCCAATTCATCAAAAGGTACTGCATTATATGGCTTGGGCTACGCTCATTTGAAAAAAGGTGACTACATCAATGCTGCCAAAAATTTTGAAGCCTCCACCGAATTTATCAGGCCAAAACTCAAAAACATCAACGACAAGCACGTGACTGGTTTTGTTTATCCCGACGCAATCATCAGAACAGCAGACTGTTATCTTTATCTTTCTTCTGAAAATCGTGAATATTATAAAAAAGCTGGTGACTTTTATCAGCAGATTATCAGCAACAGTTTTGCAGGTGAGGATTATGCTATGTATCAGTTGAGCTTAATCTATGGACTGACCGGAAACCAAAAAAAGCAGCTCCAGCTAAACGACATGCTGGTAGATAAATATGCTCAGTCGCCATATGCCGATGATGCACTTTACATGAAAGGCAGTACTCAAATTGGCTTGAATGAATTTGCTGATGCAAAGACTACTTTCGATCGCCTTGTAGCCAATTATCCCAACAGCGAGTTCAACAGCCGGGCTATGTTCAAATTGGGGGTTATCAGTTATGGCAAAAATAAAGGCAAGGAAGCCCTCGAGTATTTTAAAGCTGTTGTTCGAATCAACACTCAAACCGAGGAAGCAAAAGACGCATTAAGCTATATTCGTAAAATTTATGTTGAAGCAGGCGATCCGGATGGCTTTATGGCATATGCCGCTACTGTGGATGGTTATAATTTTACAGACATGGAAGCGGATTCTTTGCTTTTCGAATCTGCAGAAAATGTTTTTGATACAGATAATTGGGCATCGGCTGCCGATAATTATACCAAATATCTGCAACGCTTCCCTAAAGGTAACAATAGTATGTCGGCTCATCACAATAGGGGTATCTGTTATTACAATCTGAAAAAGTATGATGAGGCATTCAACGATTTTGAAACTGTTTCTGATGCTAAAAACCCCACTGCTCCTGCAGCTTTAGCTGAAAATGCAAATATTTTAGCTGGTAGGATCTGTTACCATGTCACGAAAGATTACAAGAAAGCCCTAAAACATTTCAAGGCTGCTGAGCCACTCTCATCCACTGCCGAAAACAGGAACGAAAGCCGTCTTTACGGAATGCGCTCAGCCTATCTCGCAAATGACATGACAGCGCTTGGACCAATGGCCGAAAACTTTTTGAAAGAAACTGCCGCCAGCGCCCAAGATAAGGCCGAAGCCTATTATTGTCTGGCCAAATCACAATTTGCAGCTAAACAATATGACAGTTCGAGAAAAAATTTCGAAGACGCTATAAAACTTGTTGGTGACGACTTGCGTGCATCCGAAAGCAGATACCGTATCGCACAGATTCATTATTTTCAGCGAAAACTAGAAAAGGCAATGGAAATTGCTTCTCAGAATAATAAGCAGTTGGGGAATCACCACGATTGGCTTGCTCGTAACTTCATTCTGATTTCCGATATTTATGCTGAGCAGGGTAACCTCGATGCCGCCAAAGGTACACTTGAAAGCTTACTCAAAAACTACAATGGAGATCCTGAAATTATTAAAGAGGCTAAAACAAAACTCGAAAACATCAAAAAAGCCAAATCATCGAACAGTCGCCTGAAAATGAATGACGAAAGCGGTGAATTGGAAATGATTGAAGGAAAATAAAAGGATCAGCCTATCAAAATCATATAAAAAATGAGACTATTAAAATATATCTTAATCTGCCTTTTCGCTTGCAGCACATCCATAATCACTGCACAAGAAGAAGGAACAGAGCTTTTAAAACCTTTCAAGGCCAAACTAGCCGAAAGTGTTAAAAAGAATTCTATGCCCATACTTCCAACCCTCGACACAGTTGGAGGTAAAAATGAATACGAGGTGCCTGAACACATCATTTCGCTAAAGTATCCCGATCCTGTTCTTCGCCCGCTCGCTATGCCAAACGATGCTCCGGCTGCCGCTAATTCATTTTATGCAAAAGCAGGTTTTGGCTATCCAATATCACCCAATGTGGAATTATCTTATCACAATAAGCAAAATAAAAATATCAAATTTGGTGTTGATTTTGACCATTTGAGCAGTCAGGGAAATATTACTAATCAGAACTTTTCAAAAACACATTTCGACTTAGGAGCTACCTATTTTACACCTAAAGGCATTGCAGCAGGAGCTAAATTAGGCTTTAATTTAGACGCGAACCGGTTCTATGGTCACAATGAATTGAGCAGAATTCTGCCCGACAGTCTGGATATTTTCCCGGATAGCCTTATTGTCAGTAAAGACAGTGTTTCACAACGTTTTTTCGAGTTTTTTGGCAATTTGCATCTTTTCAATTCAAAGGTGAATCAAATGCAGCTAAATTTTAATATCGATGCAGATTTTCATGTAATGAACGATAAATATGGTGCTTCTGAATTTGTATTTGCCCCTAAAGCGAGTGCAGAGAAGTGGCTTGGGAGCGCTAAGCAAAAACACAGGATTTTTGCTGATCTAAACCTAAATCTTGCAAATTTTAACAAAGACAGCATTATCAGTCGTACCCTATTCAATTTCCACCCGGGAGTTGATCTGAATTTTGGTGTATTTAAAGCAACAGCTGCAATGAATCTGGGCAGCTCCGAAAAAAAGGCTTTCATCCTACCCGATTTAAAAATGAAATTGAGTTTGTCGGAAGGAAAATTCAATGTCTATGCTGGTTGGAAGGGGGAAATGCGCATCAATACTTTTAGAAGCCTGAGCAATTATAATCCTTTTATTGCATCTAACCTTGACTTGAGGCATACAAAATACAACGATATTTTTGCCGGTTTATCGGGTAATATCAAAGGCATAGGTTACGATTTCAGGGCTTCTTATGCCATGAGCGCAAATATGCCGCTTTTTCTGAATGATTCAACCGAAAATTATCTAAGATTCAAGGTTTTATATGATAGCTTAAATATCGTTTCATTTAAAGGGACGCTTGATTTTAAAATGATCAAAAACCTGACTGTACTTGCAGCTGTTGGTTACAATATTTACAGTGGTGGCAGTATTAGCAGGGCATATCATCTGCCTGTCTTTGAAAGTAATTTTACAGTAATGTATCGTGTGAAACAGCTCCTACTCAAATCTGAGATTTATTTCAATTCAGGAGTGCCTTATTTCGATCTGGTTAGCAAAACAGATAAATCACTTAACAGTTTATTCGATCTGAATCTATCGGCATCTTACTGGTTTAGCGAGAAAAAACAAAACATTGGCGTTTTTGCTGAGGTAAACAATATTTTAAACAACAAAAACCAGCGCTGGTACCTATATCCACAAATTGGATTCAATGCCCGTGCCGGTTTCCTTGTTAAGTTTTAATATAGGCAGACAAATTTTCAATCATAATTGTAATAAAAGCATACATTTTCAAATCAACCTGAAGTTATCGGGATAAAATTTTCAAATTAGTCTTATGTCTCATATCATAGCACCTTCTATCCTATCCTGCGATTTTGCAAAATTGCCCGATGAAATAAAAATGTTGGACGAAAGTTCGGCCGACTGGATTCATGTCGACGTAATGGATGGTCGTTTTGTTCCGAATTTTACCTTTGGAATGACGATGGTTGAGGCTGTTAACAGACTGACCGACAAAGTATTGGATGTGCATCTGATGATGGTTGAACCTGAAAAATACATTGAAAGATTCCGCAAAGCTGGTGCCGATATAATAACTGTACATTACGAAGCTTGCCCGCATTTGCATCGTACCCTCCAACAAATCAGAGAATGCGGCGCAAAGGCAGGTGTTGCTTTGAATCCACATACAGCAGCCCATAATATTTTCGATATTTTGGAAGATATTGATCTTGTGCTTGTTATGTCAGTAAATCCTGGTTTTGGCGGACAGAAATTTATATACTCCGCACTTCAGAAAATAAGCCAGCTAAGAGAAGAAATCAATGCCAGAAATCTCGATACTTACATTGAGGTGGATGGCGGCGTAGGAATGCATAATGCCGAGACGATTTTAAAGGCGGGCGCAAATGCCCTCGTCGCTGGTAATGCAGTCTTTAGTGCAGCAGATCCAAAAATCGCTATCAGTCAGTTGAAAAATATAGGTTCAGATAAAATTTATTAAAACTCCAATTCATGCTTTCCTTTCTAATGCTTTCATCTGTTTAGATTTTCCGTCTCGCATCGGTTCCTCTTCTAAAATACCGCGCTCCTTTGCTAGGGTTATTCAAAAAGCCCCCCCGATAGCTATCGAAGGCCGATTGGAATCTCGTCTGAATGACGAGACAAATTAAAAAATTCGTTTCGCTTCGCGGAGCTTCTTTTCACGGAACTTCTCTCGTCTGAATGACGAGACAAATTATCAAATTTTCAAATTTTCAACATCTTTCATCCTTTCATCTTCAATTATGAAAATCGTATTCATGGGCACGCCCGATTTTGCTGTTCCATCATTGGACATTCTGTTGAAGAATGGGTACGACATCGTTGGAGTGGTAACTGCAACGGATAAATGGGGAGGCCGTGGTAATAAAACATTGCTGGAATCTGATGTAAAAAAATATGCACTTGAAAAAGGACTTAAAATTTTACAACCTGAGAAACTGAGTGACCCTGAATTTATAGAGGAATTGCGCAGCCTGGGTGCAGAACTTCAAGTGGTGGTAGCTTTCAGAATGTTGCCCACAAAAGTATGGTCTATGCCAAGGCTTGGAACGATGAATCTGCACGGTTCGCTGTTACCAAAATACAGAGGGGCAGCGCCTATTAACTGGGCAATTATAAATGGCGAAAAAGAAACAGGTGTAACGACCTTTTTATTGCAGCATGAAATTGATACAGGAGATATTCTTTTCCAATCGAAAACTGAAATTGGCGAGGATGAATTAGTGGGTGAAGTTTATGAGCGCCTTATGTATATCGGAGCAGAATTGGTATATAAGTCAGTCACTGCATTGGATAAGGGGGTAATTAATCCAATTCCCCAATCGAATGAAACGGCCTGCCCTGCTCCCAAAATTTTTCACGAAACCTGCAAAATCAACTTTAACCAAAGCGCCGAAAAAGTTCATAATTTTGTTCGCGGACTTAGTCCTCACCCTGTTGCCTGGACTGTTTTTGATGGCGAAAAGATTAAGATTTATAGAACAAAAAAAATCAACCAGGAGACCAAGCTTCCGGCTGGTAGGATTGAAACTGACGGTAAAAAATATTTAAGAATCACCTGCGCAGAAGGCTGTATAGAAATTCTTGAATTACAACCCGACAAAAGAAAAAGGATGGATATAAAAAGTTTCCTTAATGGAACTCATATCAATTCGGAATCTGTTGAAATGTAAATGCTGATGTTCAGTTCAAAATATACTATATGAAAATCAATACAATATTAAAATTCCTGGGCTTTACTGTTTTATTGGCAGGAGTGGTTGTACTACTCAGGCCTGACCTGTTTTGGACTAAAACATCAAATGCTGAACAAGTTGATATTCTCAAAAAAGATAAGGAATTTGAAAAGTCGAGAAAACCATCCTTAATGGTTACTGATAAATCGAAAATCAAGGACGGTCATACCGAATATGCCGATGGCTACTCTTCAAAGGATTTCGATGCCATGAAAGAACCAGAAAGTATGTTCAAAACCGAGGAAGAAAAACTGACGCTATCGGCTGGCGGACTATGGGAAATATTTTTAAAGCTTCGATTCGATATCACTTATGACCCAATGCTCGACGATGTAGCGATGCGCCCGCTTTTTACTACCGAGATAAAATACTATCACAATAAGACTATAGAGATGCAGGGCTATATCATTCCAAATGATATTGTTCATGGCGCTCTTGGTGAGAGAGGAAATGGAACAACATTTATGTTATCGGCCTATCCTACTGCTGCCTGTTTTTTTTGTAAGGGTGCTGGTCCTGAGTCTGTTATGGAGGTATATCCTAAAAAGCCAATTCCATACAGCAAAAATGCAGTTAAAATTAAAGGCAGGTTGGAGCTGAATGAAAATGATTATATGAAAATGGCCTATCTGCTGAAAGATGCACAACTAGTAGAATAAGGAATCAAACTTCAAACTCAAGCCTCAATAAATGGCTTGAAAAATTTTTACCCAGCGTGTCAACGCGCATCGATCTAGAGGCTCCACCATCTAGTGCATCGTAACAAATAAAGTTGAGGGCTTCTATAGCATCCCATTCGTAGCGGATCACATCTCCTTTTATCAATCCTTTGAAATGATGTTTGACCAATTCGGCACTCAGATTTTTCTTTAAAAAAGTATATGTATCTGCATCTTTGGCAATTACACCAATGTTGCAGATATTATTTTTATCGCCCGAACGTGCCGAGGCAAGGTCTAAAAGTCGGAGTTTCATAGGAATCAGTGTCTAAACATCATAAGTAATTTCCACCTCATCGCTGGTTGGAATGGAAGAACAAGTCAAGATAAAACCATTTTCTACTTCCGATTTATCCAATGCCAGGCAGCGCTCCATTTTCACTGAGCCTGAAATGACCTTAGCCATACAGGTTGAGCAGGCACCACTCATGCAAGAGAAGGGTGGATCGGCATTCACGCGCATGAGCCCTTCGAGTACCGTTTCTTTTGGTTGCAACACAACAGCATACTGTTTGCCGCTGATGGTAGCAGTTATCTTAGCACCGCCCTTTGAAGCAGCTCCAAGATTTTGTGCCGAACTGAAAACTTCGCGATGAAGGTGCTTTTCATCGATTCCTTTATTCTTAAGTGCCGATTCTACAGCATTCATCAATCCATCAGGACCACAGAGAAAAAATTCTTCAGGACGTCCGTCACCACTACGATTTTCATTAATATATTTTGAAGCTCTGTTCGAATCAATTCGTCCGATCTCTCCCGACCAATTATATGATTTCTTGGCAAACATTCCAAAAACTCCACCTTTTTTATCGGCCTTTGGTTCGTCGAGGATATGTGTAACAAATACTTGACCGCTATATCTTGACTGAAGTGCTGTCAACTCAGCCTCGAACATAATGCTATCTTCATTGCGATTCTGATAAAACAGGAATACGCGGCTTTTTGGCTCAACTTCGGCGACTGATTTTAAAATTGAAAGCAGCGGAGTAATACCACTTCCCCCACCAAACAAGTAATAATCCTTTTTATTATCCTCGTTCAGGGCAACTGTAAAATGACCCTGAGGAGGCATCACATCAATCGTATCACCAACTTTTAGTACCGTATTAATATGATTCGATACCTTACCATTCTTTACCCTTTTTACACCGATTTTGACATCAGTGTCTGTTACCTGGCTTGAGCATAGAGAATAGGCCCTACGCTCCTCTTTGCCGTTTATATTGAATTTTAAGGTAAGATATTGTCCATGTTGGTACTGAAATTTTTCCTTTAAATCGGAAGTTATATCAAAACTAAGCACAACTGCCTGATCTGTAGCTGGTTCAATAGCTTTTATCTTTATCGGATAGAAATGTGTGTCGCTCATTTAAAATTTAATTCTTTGTAAATCAGTAAATTATTGTTTAAATATACCATGGCTTTTCATTTCGAAAAAACCATCGAAGGCTTCCTGAATCGTAATATTGTAATCATCTAAAAATCGGTCATCGGCCATTGAACGAATGAACATTTTATCAGTAAGTGCAAGCAAGCGCGGACTGATATCGTTCATTATGCCTGCCTCTATGCCTTTTTTATAAAATTCTTCCGCTACAAAAAGTGCCCGATCCTGAAAAGCCCGCATTTTCTCCCATAGTTCGGGATAAAGTTGTCGGGTATCTGCCAGAAATTGGTTAGACATTTCGGCCAACATAATAGATGCCTGTTTGATTATGTCAAAATATCTTTTGGTAAAAGCAATTTTGTCATCTGTAAGATCTATTTCGAGCGACTCGATTTCATCGATTCTGCGCTGAACTACATCGTCCAGAATTTCTTCTCTAGATGAATAATATTTGTACAAAGTAGCTTTTGAAATACCAAGTTTTGAGGCAATATCATCCATCGTAAAACGGGTGAGCCCATTTCTGAGGTAGATTGGCGCCAATTGCTTAATCCAATCAGCCTTCAGCTCTGGATCATCTATTCTGTTTTTATCAACCGGTTTTCTGCCCATTTTGTATTTTGAGGTTGAATTACTATGCAAATATAAGCTGCTTTGCTAAGAATGTCAAGAAAAGTTTATTAGAAAACAGTTTTCGGGAATTTGTTTCATTTATGCTGGTTTAACAACAAAAAAGAGTAAATTCAATATCTCTAATTTCATTTTATACTTATATAAAACTTTCTAAATGATGTTTATTATGGATATTGCACAAGGAGAAGAGGATTTTCTCTTAAAATTACAGGTAAGTCTTGACATCGTTAGCGCTATCGAAAAGATAGATGAAATCAAAAATACTATAAACGAGGAACAGGCTCAGATTCTAAAAGAGCGCATTGCAAAGCTGAATTCAGGTGAAATGCGTACAAGAAGCTGGGAAGAACTTAAACGAGATTTGAATATTAAATATGGACTATAAGATACTTTGGTCCAATGATGCTGAAGAAGATTTATTTAAATATTTGTCTCAATTCGAATCTTTAGGTAAAAGCTCATATACGGAATGTATTAAACACAATTTCAGATCTTATGGATTTACTAGGTAAAATGCCTTACTTAGATCCGATTTGGGATTTCGATGTGTTTGGTTTATTATACCGGATACAAGACAACTCTAACCTAATATTAATAAGGTAAAACTCTGTTAAAATTAAATTTCTACAGCGCCCTTTCCTACTCTATCCTCGATTACTCTGCCCGACTCGCAAAACTTTGAAAGTTCATCTTTTATAAAGGGTTTGACTTGAGCAGCTATACTGTCGGGATAAAGCAAATGCAAGTTAGGACCTGCATCGAGGCTGAAATAAAGTGGTAGTTTCGTATCATTTCTGAAATTTCTTACCTTTTTGATGGCATCGACCGATCCGCCTTCCATCAGAATATATGATGGCTGTGAGGTCATCATTAGCGCATGCAGCATAAGGGCTTCTTCCTCAGCAATTGTTCCGAAAGTTTCCAAATCTCCGGCTGAAAAAGCCTGCATCAAAGTACCAAGATTTTTATCGGCAAGTTCATAACGAAGCGGGGCAAAAGGATTGCCTTCCATCAATTCGTGCCCTGCCGAGCTTGAAACTGATTTTTCTGACTGGCTGATAATAAGAATATCGTCGTGAAAAGTCTTAAAAACATCGTGTAGCGCATTGGCGCAAGGCGTAGCAAATTCATCGGATGAGTTTTGAATTTGAGTAGTTTTTCCCCATGAAGCAGCGTAAGGGTAAACCGAACGACAGGCAGAACCTGAAGCGAGACGAGAAAAATAAGATGCTCTGCGGTAAAACATTTCCTCTGCAGGCAAGGTGTAAGCCACCTGCTGCTCCATACGACACAAGCAAAGTGCCAAAGCACTCATCGAAGAAGCTGAAGAGGCAATTCCCGCCGAATGCGGAAATGAATTGTGAGAATGTATGGTCAAATGATATTCCTTTAAAAATGGTAATTCATCTGAAACCGAGTTCAAAAATTTCAAAATTCTTTTTCCAAAAGCCTCATTTGGTTTGCCTTCAAAGAAAAAATCAAGGGTTATTTCACTGTCATCTTCTTTTTCAGCATATTCCAAACTTGTTTCAGAATAAGCATTTTCAAGGGTAAGGCTGATAGATGCATTGCGTGGCAATTGTCTGCCATATTTACCCCAGTATTTAACAATTGCAAGGTTGGATGGACTGCGGAAAGTTATTTTCATTTATATAGTTTGAAAGGATGAAAGGATGACCCCGATAGCTATCGGGGGATGAAAGAATGAAGGGATGAAAGAAGCTAATCGTTATTCGTTAATTGTCTAGCGTCTAATGTCTAATAGTCTAAAGTCTAAAAAGTTATTCGTTATTCGTTGGCCGTTGTTTGTTATTCGTTAATAGTTAATGTCTATAGTCTAAAGTCTTATAGTCAAAATATCTAGCAAAAAAGCTGATGTCTGATGTCTGATAATCTGATGTCTATAAAGTTATTCGTTATTCGTTAATTGTCTAGCGTCTAATGTCTTATAGTCTAAATGTCTAGCAAAAAAGCTGATGTCTGATGTCTGATGTCTAAAAATCGTTATTCGTTATTGTCTAGCGTCTAAAGTCTTATAGTCTAAAGTCTTGATACTTGATGCGCTTCGCGGAACTTCGTTTCTTGATACTTGATGCGCTTCGCGGAACTTCGTTTCTTGATACTTGATACAACTTCTAAATTCCGATTTCTAATAAATTGTTACTTTCTCATTAACCAGTTCTCTGGGAATTAAAACAGGAAAGAGCCCTAATCTGATACTGCCACTTTTACCCCAATTCATACTTGCTGCAATACCCGGTGGGCCATTTAGTCCCAGGCTAACAATTGCCTGAATCATCATTTTACCAGCATCCGGATGTTTATGTTTTATGGCAATTCTCAACCCAATTTCATTCATTTGGTCAATAAAATCGCTTGATGGTTTTGGAGCAGCATCTTCATGTATTCCGTTAATTCCTAAATAATTGATTCTAATTTCATCATATTTAAATGGTAGCATTTCCCAAATTTCTCTTGCTGCTTTCTCAAATGCAAGTGCTTTATCATAAGCATAGGGCCATGAAAAATAGAAAATTTGCTCACTGAGATAGCCTTCCATTTGTCCTATACAGAGTTTAAGCTGATCTGGTTTGGGAAGTCCCTTTGCTCCTGATACTTTTACCATATCAAGCCCGGTCTCTTCAACAATAATGGAAGTAAAATCAACAGTGACATCCGGTGTAATGTAGGCAGCTGGATTATGAATTTCATATACCAACTGTTCCCGAATGGTATTTCGACTCACTTTTCCACCACTGCCCTCAACCTTGGTAATAGTGGCTGAACCATCTCCGAGCACATGTGCAATTGGATATCCTAAGGTACTAAAATCGTATTTTCTACCATTCCATTCGCTATATGCATTACCTCCCGATGCCTGCCCTCCGCACTCAAGAATATGCCCAACCATGATTCCATTGGCGAGTTTATCTAATTCCTGCTGATTTAATTCCCCCTCAAGTTTCCAGGAAAATTCATGCGCAAGTATGCCCAACGCCAGACAGGGGTCGGCAACTCTACCAGCTAAAATGAGATTCGCACCTTTATCTAGGGCTTCTTTTACTGATTTTGCACCTATGTAAACATTCGCATGGGTTGGCTCATATTGTGAGTTCCTGTAGTCGTTCCCATTGTCCATATTCTTTAGAGGCAATTCAGCATTTTTTAATTCATCTAATCTGCCCATAAAATCATCGCCATCGATAACGGCAATTTTAAAATTTTCAAGTCCCTGACTATTCAAAATTTCAATAACTTTCTTTGCGGCAGCGTGTGGATTTAGTCCACCTGAATTGGATACAATTTTGATTCCCTGAGCAAAAGCAAGGGGATATAACTTTTTAGCATAGAGCTCAATATCTCTTGCATATCCAAGGTTTGGGTCCTTAATTCGGTCTTTTTGCAGTATGGAAAGTGTAAGTTCAGACAAGGCATCTTGCATCAGATAATCTGCCGAGGCTGACATCACAACTGCAAGGGCACCAAGGGGACTATCGCCATAAAATCCCTGAACACCAGCAATTCTGACTGTTTTCATTGTTTATTGTCTTCTACTTTTCTACAACCGAAACTTTCTTCAATGATTTTAAAATCAGCCATTTGTTTCGCAGAATCGATAGCTACCTGTTCGTATGCAATCATGACAGTCTTATTACAATCTTCGAGGTAAAAACAATGAATTTTCCCGATGGTGTTTACATCGAGCAGTTTAACTTTATAGACTGAGGTTAAAGCCTGATAAGTTCCGTAGGATTCCATTTTGGCTGCTGTAAATTCTATGCCCCCGTCGACAAAAACTTTATGATCAAAATAGCCTTGTTGAGTTATATTCATCACCGTATCAAGTCCAATTTTTCCCTTATTCCATTCTACAAAGGCATTAGCACTGGCACCATAGCCAACTTTGTTGATTGACATAAAAAAGAAATCTGCTTCGGTACTGTCTATCTTATTTATTTTCCAATAGTTAGGCAAATTAAAACTGATGCCTTCACGTTGAAAAACTACACAGCATTTTTTTTCACATGAAGAAAAAAAGATTGTTGTTATCAAAACCGAAGCCAAAAAAGCCAAAAAAGAGTAGTATTTCATTTCAATATATGTCTTATTATTGCGCAAAATACATCATAAAAGCGAGATTTCGATATTTTTTTTTGAACTGACATAAAAAAAGCAGGTAAATACCTGCCTTAGATTTGTTTTTGCAACCTAATAACTTTCATGCGGATGGTTTTTCACCTGAAGTTTTTTTATTCCTTAAATTTATCCTTATGATATAATCGGCCGTTTGATTGCCAACCACTTTTTCTATTTTTGAATTCGTTTTTACAGATCCTAAGGGCTGATTTTTTTTACTCATTTTCTTAAAGCCAATCATATTCTGTAAATACTGATTGATCAAAAACAAATATTCATCGGACTTTTCCCCCAATCGGGTATTTTTTCTAAATTCCACACCTTTGTCAACGGCTATACAGTTAATCTCGACAGCGACCTCATCATTTTGAATCATTAACTTCAAGTCATCGGGAAGGCTCATCCACCAATATTGAAGGCTATGGATATTTTGTGCACTGATACCGTCTTTAGCAGGAATTAACGCAGTGGCAAACTGTGCAAGCCCTGTTGGAACATTTATGTAGGGGACAATATTTGTCGAGGCTGTTGTAGCAGTTTTGTCGTCGTTTTTCAACTGTTTTGTAATTACAGTAAATGTAATGCCTGCAGCCTCTCCAATTATTTTCTCAAGCGCTGCTCCTGTATTTTCTATTCTGTTGTCGGTAATTTCAGGTTTTAAATCATTTTTAGCGGTCGAAATTACATTTGAAACTAATTCAATACGAACTTGCTGAGATTTAATTTGATCGCGCAGTGGCTGAGGAAGGCTATCCCACCACTTTTTAAGCATTTCTATTTTTGAGTCTGACACAGTTTCTGCTTTCATTTCTGAATCGTTCAGTTGAATACTGGCTTCATGCTGAGCAAGTTTATATTTCAAGGATACAGTGTCACAATTTTCATCAACTGTAAAATTGTCAGTTAATGTCTTTATGTCAGATTCGGTCATATCAAAATCCAATTTTTTCACAGCCTTATCAACGCCACTGCATGATAGCAATAGCACTAAAACTGCGATAAATATTAGATTCTTACAAAACATGACTGATATATTTAATATTCAAATTAATACAGCAAAAATTATACCTTTATTAACAAAGCTAAAAAACTATTTGTTTAATTCATCAATTGATGCAAAGCAGACATAGGCTGTATCAATCGGCCCGTTCTTTTTCCGGATAGCGTTTCAATGCCACTGCCATTTATTATACTAAACGCTCTTTCTGCATCTAAAGTTGGGTCTATAGACTTCAATAATCCTAAAAGACCTGCCACATAGGGCGTTGCCATAGATGTTCCGCTCATGTAATCATAGCGAGAACCTGGTACAGTAGAAAAAATATTTACACCCGGCGCAGCAATTGCCCATTTTATTTTGCTGACATCATTAGAAAAACTTGCCTTACGGTTTTGTTCGTCCGTTGCTGCTACTGCAATGATTCCTTCTACTGATGCCGGCACTTTTTTCAAAGCGTCATCATTCTCGTTACCTGCAGCTGCAACTATAATAACAGCTTTTTTTGCGGCATATTCAACAACGGCCCGGTATGCAATTTGGGCAGCATCGGTCGAAGGGCCGCCTAAAGACAATGAAAGTATATCGGCACCATTATCAATTGCCAAAATCATCCCTCTTATAATGGTCCGCTGTGTTGTTCCACCTGTACGCGTAAATACCTGAATGGAGCTTACTTCAACAAAATCATTCGAAGGTGCAAATGAAGCAATCCCCTTTCTGTTATTCGATACTGCTGCAGCAATACCTGCACAATGCGTCCCATGTCCCTGGGGATCTTCGTCATATTCAGCACGAATAGAACTGTAATTGGCACTCAAATCCTGATGATTGGCCTCAACACCGGTATCGATTATGGCAATTTTAGCTTTTTTCCTTGGCTTAATATTTTTCTGAGCAAGCAAACGGTGTAATGTGTCGAGTTGCAGAATTTGAGTAGTCCAAACTTTGTCAAGTTCAGGATCATTCAAATAAGTAGCGCCTTTGCCCTTTTGTCTTTTGGCAGTTTTCTGCGGCTCGAAAAGTGTGACAACTTCGTTTTGTTCAATAGCATCAACCTGTCCGCTTTGATTCAATTCTTTAATTATATGTTTGTAGTTTTTTAACTGGTTTTCTGGAATATCCAAAACTAAAAAATCATCCAAATCGGTAATGTCCCCATTTTTAACCTCAAAAGCCGGTTCGGTTTTGAGCTTGTATTTTTTAATAATTTTATCAATGTCCTTTGCCGATTTGCCGGGTTTCATTTCTACCAGCAATTCAAAACTGGCATCCAATCCTTTTGTTTCTGACTGTTGAAAACTATTCAAAAAAGGAATTTTTGGAATCTCGGGAAAAAACCAGAGCCCAACAAGCGAAACTCCCAATAAAAGCATAAAGAGTATTTTATTGCCACTAAATGCATTTAACACAAAAGCGCCTGCAAAAAGCATTACAAGCCCCACTGCCAGTTTGAAATAGCCCAAAGGTCCCGGAAAAAGCAGATAATAGGCTAAATAATACAAAAAAGATACAACAAATGCAGTCCCGAAATATTTACGGATTTCCTTATTGTCCTTGAATAAAAGCCACAAAGAAAGCGTTGCAAAGCTAACCAGAAAAACAATACTGATAAAAGATGGCATCGAAACTATTTTAAAAGTCGGTTTAAATTTAAATTCTTTCTCAATATACTAAACTGAAATAGTGCTTAAAAAATTCAGATCGATTTACAAAGATTCCCATTTCTTAAAAATCACACAACTGTTTACATCACCGAAACCAAAACTTGCTTTGGCCATTATCTTTAAATCGGACTTGTATAAACATTCGGTTGGAATGCATGATCTGTCAATCAGTTTTTCAATTTCGGGATGTAAATCTTCACAATTGAGCGAAGGATGCAGAAAACCATGATAAAGCTGTAAAACAGCCGCCACCGATTCAACAGCTCCGGCTGCAGACAAACAATGCCCGATCATCGATTTTAACGAACTTATAAAAGGAAAATCTTTGCCGCTAAGCCCCAAAGCATTGGTCCAGGCAGCAATCTCGCCAGGGTCGCCCATAGTGGAGGTAAGATGCCCCGAAATGGCATCAATTTCTTTTGCTTCGATATTTGCATTATTCAAAGCTGCTCTGATGCAACGTTCAATTCCTTGGGTATTGGGTGCTGTCATCGAACCACTGTTTCTTTGTCCTCCCGAGTTGATATGGCCTCCAAGAATTTCAGCATAGATTGTTGCGCCCCTTTCAAGTGCCGACTCTAAGGTTTCTAAAACTAAAGCCCCTGCGCCACTGCCCGGCACAAAACCCGAGGCTGTTGCACTCAATGGCCGAGATGCCTTTTCCGGATGATCGTTGTGCCTGCGCGTAATCACACGCATGGAGTCGAAACCTGCCCAGATATAGGGCCCGGAGCTGTTGCAACTGCCCACCAACATGCGTTTTGCTTGCCCCGACCTGATGCGTTCCAAACCCAAAAGTATGGCTTCTGTCCCTGTACTGCAGGCAGAGGAATTTGATGAAACCTGATTGCCAAGCCCGAACAAACCACCCAAATAAGCTGAAATCGCCGATTCCATCGTTTGTTGAACCAAGACCGAGCCTATTCTTTTAACATTGCCGTCATCAACTTTGTAAATACCATCTCTAACTACTTCGATGCCACAATGTCCACCTCCAAAAACGACACCGCTGTCCCAGTCTGTTTCTGTTGGATACTCTTCCAGCCCTGCATTCAACCAGGCTTCCTTTGCTGCAACAGCCCCATAAGTCAGCCCAGTACCTTGCAGCATTTTTTGTTGCAGTTCGGTGAAATATTTATTTTTAATTTCATCTGTAATCGGAGGTATTCCTCCAACTTTGCAGCCAAAATTCAGCCGCTCCAGTTCCTCAATAAACCGAATACCTGATTTACCGCTTTTTAGCGCCTCGACAAAATTATCAACTTCAATCGCATTGGGTGCTAAGACTCCAAGCCCTGTTACTACTACTCTTTTCATTGATTTGTTTTAGATATTTTGATAATCATGCCCGACATTTCACCTTTGGCAATGGTCTCATCGGCTATATTTTTTAGCTCTACCCTGCATTTCAATTTCCCCAGTCTAAAAAATATTTTTTCAGAATGTACAGTTACCTTATCACCCGGTAACACAATTTTAAAAAACTCGACATTACTGGATGTAAATGCAAAAGCAGGTAATTCCTCTTTTCTGTCTTTTTCAAGATAAAAACCAAAGCAAACCAATCCTATCTGCGCCATTGTCTCTATGAGTATTACACCTGGAGTTATAGGTCTTTCCGGAAAATGATCTCTGTAGAAAAGGGCATCTGCTCTGTATGTATATGATCCGACAATCGTATTTTCATCAACGGATAAAATCTCATCGACAAAGAGAAAATCGGGGCCATATGGCAATTTTTCAATAAGTTCTTTCACTATCAGACGGCTAAAATTTTTAATAACATTTCTCGCATCAACTCACCCTGTTCAGTCTGCTCATTGAATTCGTCGCCTACAAATGGCAAACCTACACCCTTTGACCGCAAATCGTATTCGAATAATATACCCAAAATTTTCTCGAGTTGCAGGGGCGAATAATTTTTGGTTGCCGCGCGCAAATCAGCATAACGTCGGCTCATTTGTCCGGGTCTGTTGCCATATAATTTCTGACCCAGGGCTTTGGCATAGGTTTCATCGTATTTATTGCTCAAAAAAGAACAAATATAGGCCTTGCTAAAAAAACCATAGAGAATCCCCAGCATCATGGGCAGGGGCGCAGCCTTGGGATTCGACATGTAGTAACTGACGATTTTATAGCTTTTTACAGCGTTGCGCTCTGCAATTGCCGCTTGCAGTTCAAAAACATCGTACTCTTTGCTTGCACCGATATTCTCCTGTACCAATTCTCTTTTGACAACTGAACCCTTAGGTAAAGAAATGAGCAACTTCCCCAATTCATTATTGATTTTCGAGAGGTCGGCACCCAAATACTCAGCAATCATTTGCGCAGCATCAGGTTCAATACCAACCTGCTCTTCTTTCAGATAATCGGTGATCCAGTCCGGAATTTCATTGTCATATAGTTTTTTCGACTCAAAAATCAGCGCCTTACCTGCCTTTTCCGATTTTTCGAGCGTTTTGCCAATTTTCTTTCTTTTATCGAGGGTTTTGTGTTTGTGTGCCAAAACCAGCACAGTGCTGTCGAGCGGATTTTCGAAATAGGCTTCAAGATTATCAATCGTTTTCAACTCCTGTGCCTCTTTTATAATGACCACCTGTCGCTCAGCCATAATTGGAAAACGACGGGCAGCATCCAAAACCTGTTTAAAATCGCTGTCTTTGCCGTATATAACCGTCAGATTAAATGACTTTTCGTCCTCTGTCAAAAGGCTATTTTCGATAAGCCTTGTCAGTTCATCGATATAATAATCCTCCTCTCCGTGTAAAAAATAGAGCGGAACTGTTTTGCCCTTTTTTATGGAATCGCTTATTTGTTTGTACGACATTTTTACTTTTTTCTGTTCTGCTCACGAAAATAGGACAAAAAAGCGAGGAATGCAAAATTATTATTTTGTTAAAAGCAATAGCCTTTCCGATACTTTCCTACTTTTGTATTGTCATTATACTTTGAGACGCGACCATCAGCAGCTTATATTTTGTTCTAACTGCCGACTAATCCTATAGCTCAGAAACTTTTTTAAAAATTTATTTTTATGTCACGGCTCATCAGCAGATTTTTTCTTTGGATTTTTGGTTGGAAAATCAACCGCACCATGCCAGCCGAGGTTCATGAAAAATGTGTCATGATCTGTGCTCCACATACCTCAAATTGGGATTTTCCACTGGCGATGTGGGTCATGTCGGTGCTAAAAGTCCGTTTCAGATTTACCATCAAAAAAGAATGGATGAAATCGATTGGCGGTAGTTTTTTTCGTTGGATGGGCGGCATCGGCATTGACCGCAAACCCAAAAAAGAGGGAGAAGAACGCAAAAGCATGACCGACGCCATGGCCGATTTGTTCAAAGAAAATAGCAAACTCTGTCTGATGGTCACTGCCGAAGGCACGCGCAGCCTTTGCCGGCAATGGAAAACCGGCTTTTATTATGTTGCACTTACAGCCTCCGTTCCAATCGTTCTAGCCTATCTCGATTATGAAAAAAAAGAAGCCGGAATTGGCAAAGTTATTTATCCCAGCGGGGACATTGCTGCCGACATGAAAGAAATTATGCATTTTTATAAAGATATCAAAGGGAAATTTCCGGAAAAATTTTCACTCGATGAGCGGTACGGGTAGAAATGCAGAGGAAAGAATAAGTCTCGTAAAAATGACGAGATGAAGAGAAAAGAAACGAAGTTCCGTGAATCGAATTGTAGCGTATGAAGTCTATTCGTTATTCGTTATTCGTTGTTCGTTGTTCGTTATTCGTTGTTCGTTGTTCGTTGTTCGTTATTCGTTATTCGTTATTCGTTATTCGTTATTCGTTATTCGTTATTAGTTGTTCGTTATTCGTTATTCGTTATATTTGTCTTATGTCTAATGTCTTATGTCTTATGTCTGACAGTCTAGCGTCTTTATTCTAAAGGTCTCAAGTCTAAAAAAGGTTTATCTCCTAAACTGATAAAACTCCTGAATCCTAGGATCTACCATGACATCTTTGGGCTTTAAAGGATTGACGAGAACAATTCCTTCAAGTGTACGGCAGCGACTAAGCGCCACATAGGTCTGACCACTTTCGAAGGCACCACCACGCATATCAATGATAACCCGGTCGAAAGTTTTGCCCTGACTTTTATGAATGGTCATTGCCCAAGCCAATTTCAGCGGAAATTGTTTGTAAGTGCCCACTACCTTGGCGTCGAGTGATGCTTCGCCCAGTTGATATTTTATAACATCCCACTGAAAACGCTGCACATCAATAGTTTGAAGATTTTCATCTATACCCATAATCTGCACCTTAATTTCCTCATTATCAATATAGCAGATTTTACCAATTGTTCCATTGGCAAACCTGCGCAGCGGATCATTTTTCAGAAACATAACCTGAGCCCCAAGTTTTAATTTGAGTGGTGACTCAACAGGCTCTACATTTACCTCCCCGCTGATTTCGGGCAGATAACTGAACTCCTCCCCTTTCAAAGCGGCCAATCTGTTCTTGTTGATGTCATTTACCGCAGCATTTCGGGCAGAAAGTATGATATAAAAATCTGTATCTGTCGGAAAATCTGGAATATGCCTTTCGTTCAGCTCCATAAATTCATCGTAATCAATACTGCCTGTTCTTACGGCATCCAAAAGTCTAATAAAATATGGGTCTGCCTGTCGGTAAACTTCCCTTAATTCAATCATTTGAATCTGGTAAAATTCAAAGACTTTCGCATCAAAAAAATAAGGGCTTGCATACTGTTGACCCAACATAAACTGCTCCTCTTGTGTAGCTACAACAGGTGGCAATTGAAACAAATCGCCAAAAAAAATCATTTTCGCGCCACCGAAAGGTTTATATTGTTCCCTACCGTTTACACGCATAAAATAATCAAGGGTGTCCATCAAATCGGCCCTAACCATCGAAATCTCATCAATAATAATGATATCAACAGCCTTGTACATTTTTTGATTGGTTCTTGGTTTTATCTCCGCTTTACTGACCGGCCTTGGTGGAAGCCCGAAAAAAGAATGAATCGTTTGTCCACCAATATTCAAAGCAGCAATACCAGTTGGTGCAAGAACTACAGTTTTTAGCTTGGTCTGACTGACAAAATATTTTAGTAACGTCGATTTTCCGGTACCCGCCTTGCCCGTTATAAAAAGGCAGTCATCCCCTTTTTCCATCTCTTCTATTATCGTCAAAAAATCAGAATTGAGATCGATGTTTTCCATAATGGCTTTGATTTTTGGTAAAACTAATAAAATATTGGTCTTTTACTTGTAATTAAGCAGCTTTACCTATAAATTTGGACTTTTAAGTCAGGCAACTGTCTTTTTGTCAGTAATTATAGAAAGGCACAATTGTTATACATATAACGAAACTTCCATCACCCCATATTCGCCTACAGGCGGATTTAAAAAATTAAATTGATATGCTCGACAAAAACGAATTTAAAAAATATGCTGTTAAGCATTTGGGAATGAGCAGTATGCATCTCGATAAATATGCTGAATCATCCACAAAAAATTTCATGCCCAATATTCCTCAAATAGGCAACTTCACACCTTATGTTATCGAGGAACGTCAGCTCAATGTAGCTTCAATGGACGTATTTTCTCGCTTAATGATGGACAGAATTATATTTTTGGGTGTGGGTATTAACGATTATGTAGCGAATGTTGTTCAAGCTCAATTGCTTTTTTTGGAATCGGTAGATCCTAAGCGTGACATTCAAATCTTTGTAAACAGCCCCGGCGGATCGGTTATTGCCGGTATGGGTATTTATGACACGATGCAATATGTCAGTCCCGACGTAGCTACTATTTGTACAGGTTTGGCAGCTTCGATGGGCGCAGTCCTACTTGCAGCCGGACAAAAAGGCAAACGTACCTGTCTACCACACGGACGCGTTATGATTCACCAGCCTCTTGGTGGAATGCAAGGACAAGTTACCGATATGGAAATCTCATACAAACTCATCAAAGCATTACAGAAAGAGCTTTATGATATCTTATCGAAACACACTGGACAGCCATACGAAACCATCGAAAAAGACTGTGACCGCGACAACTGGATGATTTCCGAAGATGCTAAAGCCTACGGTCTGGTAGACGAAGTATTGGCACGTAAATCACAAAGAAAAGAATAATATAATTTGAAGATTCGGTAATCCGATAGCTATCGGATTGATAAATTGAGCACGATTCAGATGATTATTATGAAATGCTTAATTTCTAATTTCTAATTTCATCTCGTCTGCAAGACGAGACTAACTTCAGACTTCAGACTTCAGACTTCTAATTTCTAATTTCTTACTTCTGATTTCTACTTTCTAACTTCTACTTTCTGACTTCTTCCCGATAGCTATCGGGATTCTGATTTCAGATTTCTAACTTCCCAATAAATGTTTGATCAAAACGAATTTAAAAAATATGCTGTAAAGCACCATGGTATGAGCTCTATGCACCTCGAAAAATATGCCGAGGCAAGCATGGGAAAATTTATGCCTAACATACCACAGATTGGCAACTTCACACCATATGTAATAGAGGAGCGTCAACTGAACGTAGCTTCAATGGACGTATTTTCCAGATTAATGATGGATAGAATCATCTTTATGGGAGTTGGTATTGATGATTATGTGGCCAATGTTATACAGGCCCAGCTGCTTTTCCTTGAATCGACCGATCCTAAACGCGACATCCAGATCTTTGTAAACAGCCCTGGCGGCTCTGTTATTGACGGTATGGGCATTTACGATACGATGCAGTATGTAAGTCCTGATGTGGCAACTATTTGCACTGGTATGGCAGCATCTATGGGTGCAGTGCTACTTTGCGCTGGTCACAAAGGCAAACGTACCATTTTGCCACATGGTCGCGTTATGATACATCAGCCCTTGGGTGGTATGCGCGGGCAGGTATCTGATATGGAAATTGAATACAAACTTATCAAGGAACTCCAAAAAGAGTTATATGATATTCTCTCAAATCATACTGGTCAGAATTATGACACAATTTTCAAAGATTGCGATCGCGACAACTGGATGACTGCCGAAGAATCGAAAGCTTATGGGCTGGTGGATGAGGTACTCAACAGAAAATCACCTAAGTAAGGCTTTTATTTATAAATTTTAGTCAACATTTTAATGAAAAATAAAACAAAAGAGGCACAGTGTTCCTTTTGCCATAAACCTAAAAGTGATGCGCTACTGCTGATTTCGGGTATTGATGGATATATCTGCGAAACCTGTGTTGAGCAGGCACATAATATTTTGAATGAAGAATTGGAATTGGAATCAAAAAAAGAAATTCCCAAAACCAGCAAAGAAGTTAAAAAATCTTCTTCCAAGCCCCACATGATAACTCCTATGGAGATTAAAAATCACCTCGACGAGTATGTGGTTGGTCAGGATGAAACTAAAAAGATTTTGGCAGTGGCTGTTTATAATCATTACAAACGTGTAATGCAGGAAAAATCGACCGATGAGGTTGAGATTGAAAAATCCAATGTTATTTTAGTCGGTCAGACGGGTACCGGTAAAACCCTTTTGGCTAAAACGATTGCCAAAGTATTGAATGTACCTTTCACTATTGTAGATGCTACTGTTTTTACAGAAGCCGGATACGTGGGCGAAGATGTGGAAAGTATGCTCACCCGTTTGCTCCAAGCCTGCGACTATAATGTTGAGGCTGCGGAAAAGGGCATTGTTTACATCGATGAAATTGATAAAATTGCACGCAAAAGCGATAACCCATCAATCACCCGCGATGTCTCGGGCGAGGGTGTTCAACAAGCCTTGCTTAAAATGCTTGAAGGAACAGATGTTTTAGTTCCACCACAAGGAGGACGCAAACACCCTGAGCAAAAACTTATTAAGATTAATTCAAAAAATATCCTCTTCATCTGCGGCGGCGCCTTCGATGGTGTTGAAAAACACATTGCCCGAAGAATCAATACACATGTAATAGGTTTTGGCAACGATGAGCACAAAGAGATCGACCGCGATGATTTGCTACGCTATGTAAGTCATCACGACCTGAAATCTTTCGGACTTATCCCAGAACTATTGGGACGTATGCCAGTTCTCACTTATTTACAGCCGCTCGATAGGGCTACGTTGAGACTCATTCTTACAGAACCTAAAAATGCTTTGATACGTCAGTACAAAAAACTTTTTGATTTTGAAGGCATTGAACTAAAAGTAGATGAGCCCACACTCGATTTTATAGTTGACAAGGCAGTAGAATACAACCTCGGTGCCCGTGGACTTCGCTCCATCTGCGAGGCTATCATGACCGATGCCATGTTCGAATTCCCATCCAAAAAGAATGTTAAAAAATTTGACCTGACACTGGATTACGCCAAAAGTAAATTGAGCAAAACCAAACTCGCATCGCTTTCTGCTGCTTGATATAGTCATAAAAAAAAGGATTTTCTGAACAAGAAAATCCTTTTTTATGTCGTTACAATTTATCCTTCTCCAATTTCTCCACCCTTTTCAACAATTCGGGCAATTGTTTGAATACTGCATTCGAACGCAGGAAATCATTATACAATAAAGCCGGAGAACCAAACAAAGCTGTATTCTCCTCTTTTACAGCCTTATTCACACCACTCTGCGCCTGAATTTTGGTGCCGTTGGCAATGGCAATATGCCCTACGATACCAACCTGGCCGCCAATCATGCAATTTTGTCCTATTTTTGTAGAGCCTGCTATGCCTGCCTGTGCTGCGATGACTGTATTTTTACCAATTGTGACATTGTGAGCAATCTGAATCAGGTTATCGAGTTTAACACCTTTTTCAATCAGGGTTTTACCCATGGTTGCTCGGTCGATGACTGTATTTGCGCCCACATCTACACCATCGCAAAGTTCAACAATGCCTAGCTGAGGAATTTTTTTGAAGGAGCCATCCTCCTGCGGCGCAAACCCAAAACCGTCAGAGCCGATTACTGCACCAGGATGAACAGTGCAACGGTTCCCGATGATAGTCCCATGTAATATTTTTGCACTGCAGTGAATAATTGATTCATTACCAATGCTAACATCATTTCCAATAAAAGCATGAGCCTGAATCAGCACATCATCAGCAATTTTCACGCCCTTCCCAATGTAAGCAAAAGCATCGATACGCACATTGGTGCCAATCTCCGCATCGGGATGAATGAAGGCAAATGGCGATATCAATTCTTCCTCGTCATCTTCGGCGCTATCATCCATCATTTCATCAAATTTCTCGAGAAGAACCGTGAGTGAAGCATATACATTTTCAACGCGAATCAGTGTTGCAGCTACAGGTTCTTTTGGGACAAAATCCTTCGAAACCAAAATCACACTTGACTGGCAACTGTAAACATATGCTTCATATTTTTCATTTGCTAAAAAACTTATAGTTCCCGGCGCTCCTTCTTCGATTTTGGCAGGTTTATGAACCACTTTATTTGGGTCGCCATCTACAATACCACCTATTAATATGGCTATTTCCGCTGCTTTCATTTGATTTTGAATTTCTATATAGAATGAACCCTTAGTTGACGAAACCAAAGTCACAAAGGTTCAAAAAGGTTTTTCATATTTTGTCTAATAATGCAAAAATAAACTAATCCTTTATTTATTGAACATTCGAACTAATATTAGGTGAAAATCTTTTAAATTTGTTCTTTTAAGATGAAAGGGTGAAAGGGTGAAATCCCGATAGCCCCGATAGCTATCGGGGGGAGAAAGGGTGAACAGTTGAGCATTTTAGGAAGAAGCGACAATCTTATAATCTAATAAAAAAGTCTAGCATCTCAAGTCTAACAGTCTAATGTCTAAAAATGCATCTTGATACCTGATGCGCTTCGCGGAACTCCGTTTCCTGATACTTGATACCTGATACCTGATACTTGATACAATTCAAAAAATCTAAAGAATATGCATCTCCGCTCAAAACAGCCAAATCTGGGCACAACAATATTTACCGTGATGTCGGCACTTGCCAATGAAACTGGTGCAATCAATCTTTCACAGGGTTTTCCTAATTATCCTTGCGATCCTAAACTACTCGATTTGGTGAGTAAATACCTGAACAAAGGCATGAATCAGTATGCACCTATGCCCGGTGTACCGGTATTAAGTCAAAGACTCGCCGAAAAAATAAAATCGCTTTATGGTGCCGATTATAATCCCGCGACAGAAATTACGATTTGTCCAGGTGCAACCGAATCACTTTTTTCAGCAATTATGGCTTTTGTACATCCCGGCGACGAGGTCATTGTTATTGAACCTGCTTATGATTGTTATGTGCCAAGTATTGAATTGGCAGGAGGGAAGGCCATTCCTTACGCATTGAAAGCACCCGATTGGAAAGTCGATTGGACCGAACTGGCCAAACTTGTTTCGGAAAAAACTTCTATGATTATCATCAATACCCCACACAATCCTTTGGGGACAATTTTGGATGAAACAGACCTAGAGGCCTTACAAAATCTGGTAGCCGGAACAAATATTATCGTATTGAGTGATGAAGTTTATGAGCATTTGGTTTTAGAAGAAGGTGCTCAGCATTGTTCTGTAATGCGTTACCCGGATTTGAGGGCTAGAAGCCTTGCCGTTTTTTCATTTGGCAAAACACTACATGCTACAGGCTGGAAACTTGGCTATATTGTGGGCGATGAGCGATTGATGCGGGAATTTAGAAAAGTTCATCAGTTCAATGTCTTTTCGGCCAATACGCCCATGCAATATGCCATTGCCGATTATCTCGAAGATGCTTCCGTCTATAACAGTCTACCTGATTTTTTTACTAAAAAACGCGACTTTTTTCTCGACCTGATTAAAGATAGTCCATTTAATTGCCGACCTTCGCAAGGAACTTATTTTCAATTGGCCGACTTTAGCAATATAAGCGAGGAAGCTGATACTGATTTTGCCATTCGAATGACAAAGGAATTTGGTGTGGCGGTTATTCCTGTTTCAGCTTTTTATAGCAATAAATTAGACAATAAAGTTATTCGCTTCTGCTTTGCAAAAACTGATGAAACCTTGTTGGCAGCTGCTGAGCGGATTAATAAGGTTTTTTAGATGAGAAGTCATCAGACGGCAGATATCAAATTTTCAGCTATTTAACTTTTAGCTTTTCTATAATAACCTATCTTAGTTTTCTAATTCTAATTTCAGATTTCATCTCGTCCGAAAGACGAGACTAACTTCAGATTTCTAACTTCTGATTTCTAACTTCTAATTTCTAACTTCTGATTTCTAACTTCAGATTTCTAACTTCAGATTTCAGATTTCATACTTCTAATTTCATACTTCTAACTTCTGATTTCTTCCCGATAGCTATCGGGATTCTAACTTCAGATTTCTAACTTCAGATTTCAGATTTCTAACTTCTAACTTCTAACTTCATACTTCTAACTTAAAATATATGACTACTGAACAATTACATGACCTCAAAACCCGTTTGGGCGTTTTAGGGAGGTATCTTTGACGTCGCTAATCGCACAATTCAAATAGAAGAGGAGAAAAAACATACCCTCGACCCCAAATTTTGGGATGAGCCTGCAAGGGCCGAAAAAATTATGAAAGGCATTCGTGAGCTTGAATATTGGATTAAACAATATCAAACTCCGGCAGCTTTGGTGGATGACCTCGAAGTCATGCAAGAGTTCTATGAGGCCGGCGAAGGCAGCATGGAAGAACTTGACGAACAATATGAAAAGGCATTGACAGCAGTCGATGACCTTGAGTTTATGTCAACCCTTAATGAGCCAGAGGATTCACTCAGCTGCATGATTAAAATTCAGGCAGGTGCGGGCGGTACTGAAAGCTGTGATTGGGCAGCAATGCTCATGCGTATGTACATGATGTGGGCCGAAAGGCATGGATATGGCATTAAAGAACTGCAGCGCACCGATGGTGATGTCGCCGGTATAAAATCGATTATTCTTGAAATTGTCGGTGAATATACCTATGGCATGCTCAAGGGAGAAAATGGTGTACACCGACTTGTACGCCCCAGCCCATTCAATGCGCAGGGAAAAAGACAAACTTCCTTTGTTTCGGTTTTTGTTTTTCCTTTGGTGGACAATACGATTGAAATCAACATCAATCCGGCCGATTTGGATTGGGACACCTTCCGTGCAAGCGGCGCAGGTGGCCAGCACGTAAATAAGACAGAATCTGCCGTTCGCGTACGTCACTTACCTTCAGGTATTGTTGTAGAGTGCCAGGAAGAGCGCTCGCAGCATCAAAACCGTGAAAAAGCCATACAGATGCTACGCTCCGAACTCTACAAAATGGAAATCGACCGCCGCAACGAGGAGCGCGATAAAGTCGAAGCCGGTAAGATGAAAATTGAATGGGGCTCGCAAATTCGCAGCTATGTCCTCGATGACAAACGCATCAAAGACCATCGTTCCAATCATCAGAGCCACAACATCAAGAGAGTTTTGGACGGTGATATTGATGATTTTTTGAAAGCAACGCTGATGGCGATGAAGCAACTTTAAACAGATTTTCAGATTTTCAGATATCAGATTTTCAGCTTAAAAACTACTCTGACTTCTGACAATCTGACTCTGACTTCTGATAATCTGACTTCTGATAATCTGACTTCTGACAATCTTAAAAATGTACTCCACCACCCTCCTATCAAACCAAACCATCCTCGTCACAGGCGGACGCAGCGGTATCGGCTACAGCATTGCCGAAAATGCCTTGAAACAAGGTGCAAAAACAGTTTTTATTGCTTCGAGAGATGCTGAAAAACTAAATGAAGCTTGTGAAAAACTGAAAGCGTTTGGCGATTGCAGATGCTTTTCGCTGGATATCAGGCAGCCAGAGCAAGTTTCAAAACTGGCTGATTTTATTGCAGCAGAAAGCGGCAGACTCGATATTTTAATCAACAATGCCGGAGGACAATTTCCATCGGCAGCAGAAGATATTAGCATCAATGGCTGGAATGCTGTTATAAATAATAACCTCAATGGAACCTGGTACATGACACAGATCATGGCCAAGCGTTTTTTTATAGCTCAGCAATCGGGAAATGTCATTAATATCATTGCCAATATTTTCAGGGGCTTTCCCGGAATGGTGCATACGGGTGCAGCCCGTGCTGGAGTTGACAATCTGACCAAAACACTGGCAGTAGAATGGGCAAGAAACAATATCCGTGTCAATGCTATTGCTCCGGGCATCATTGCCTCGACCGGACTAGAGAACTACCCACCCGAACTTTTAAAGGGCATATCTGACAGAATTCCGATGAAGCGACTGGGCAGCACTCAGGAAGTTGCGGATTTAACCCTTTTTCTCATGAGCCCACTTTCCTCCTTTATTACAGGAGAAACCATCTACATCGACGGTGGTCAAAGGCTTTGGGGCGATGTTTTTGAGTTATAAAAACGCCCTGTCGGCATTATCCAAGGCACAAAAGAGCAGTATTTTAAATTCCAGCAGGTCCAAAGGATAATTCGTTGTGATTTTGGAGTTTAAATCTGTTATAACACCCGACTGCTCTCCCTTGCGCAAATCATAAATTCGAGTCACATAACTTTTTAAACTTTCGGCATATAGCTGCTCTCCTGCCCTATAAACCAAGACCCTAACAGGATTTGGCATCTGATGCGGAGGATAAAAAAGGTGATAACCGCGCTCGTTTTTAAGCAGGTCGTAAAGGGCATATCCTTCGGCCTCAATGCTATGATCCGTAACTTTAAAACTAATAGCAAGGCTGTCCAGAAAGCTGCTGTATAAATCTAAGAGATAGTTGCAAAATATTTCGCCCTTGTTCTGCACAAGCGAACTGATGTGAATTTCTATTTTATCAGTTTCATTCGAAGCCGCTGCCTGTGCCGACATATTTAAAAAAGCAAGATCTGTAAAATCGTTCAGGTAGAAAGCCTCTTCACGGCTGTATTCATCTGCCGAATTTTTAAATAAATCGCTTAACTCGTCTAAATAATTTTGCTCAAATAAATGCTCAGGTTCAAAAAACTTGGTATTTGTTTCAAGATGATGGAACGGAGCCTTTTTTAATTTTATTTTTGAAACTGTAAGGTGTTGATTTTCATAAATATTTTTGAAGTCTGAACGCAAAAATTCGAATTTATCCTTTTTCTCCTTTAAGGCTTGCTTTAATTGATAAAATCGCCAATCGGCAGCATTCAGGTTCGCTTTACTTTTGTTTCTCTCGAAATAACCTTCATCATAAAAATGCTCATTTTCGACAAGCTGCTCTAACTTTTCCAATTTAGCTATCAAAGCTTCATATGCTTGTCTAATTTGCAGAGCGGCTGGCAAAGTAGGAATTTGCAGCGCTGCATTTGAATCCAAAACATTCAAAGTTTCAAGTTTGGATTGCAACTGACCATCCTTCAATTCAATATTGAACAAAACAGGAGCAGTACCCGAACTTTTGATGAGTTCTTCGGCAGAAAAAAGTGTTAAGTCCTTTTCTATCTGCCTTTTCAATGCCCTTCCACCCATTTTGCTATCAAATCCGCGTCTGGCAACCCAATGTAAAACCTCCTGAGAAATATTGAGAATAGTCGTTCTGCGCATAAAACCTTCTCTTGTAAACAAATGCCCAATCTGAATTCTCGCAATTTCGAGAATGTCCTCCAATTTAAGTGAATTAAAAATTACGATATCCTCAATTCGATTTACAAATTCCGGTCTGAAATTCTTTTCAATTGCATTTCTGTAAATTTGCTCATTAGAACTATTGCTAGTTTCGAATCCCATCCGATGCCCAATTTCTGAAGAACCTACATTGGAAGTCATTATAATGACATAGTTTTTTAAATCAATTTTTCGACCCAATGCATTGGTAAACATGCCCTCATCTAATACCTGAAGCAAAAGATCCTTTACTTTTTTGTCTGCCTTCTCAATTTCATCAAAAAGTAAAACACCAAAAGGTTTATTACGCACACTACTTGCCAAAAGTCCCTCTGCATGATGATAATCACCCAGAAGCCGATTGACCGAATAAGCATCAGGATATTCATTCATATCGAAGCGGATAAGTTTTTGCTCATCGCCCAGCAGATAGCGGCACAGCACTTTGGCTGCCTCTGTTTTTCCAACTCCTGTGGGCCCAACAAAAAGCAAAGTTGCCAAAGGCTTATTTTTATTTTGTAATTTTGCTTTTATCTGATGAATAAGATCACTTATTTTGGCAACTGCAGAGTCCTGCCCTATTAGCGCAGCACTGATCCTCTCTTCGATTTCTTCATTTTCTAATGTATAAATGTCATCGAGTATCATTGTACTCAATCCGCTGTGTTGTGCACATTCAGCTTTTGCAATTTCAGCAGTCAGTGTTGAATTATTGAATTTTTGAGCAAATTGAATCAAAAGTTTTGCTACCGAGCCAGGTAAAACCTGATAACTCGAATAGCTTCGCTGATGTTCAAAAATTGTCTTGATTGTCTGCAACTCAATGATACAGTTAAAATCGAACTCCAATTTTTTGCTCAATTGAAGCATCATTTTCATGGCATCTTCTTCCGATGTCTGCTTTATTGGAATTTGTTGAAAAAGATCGGCAAATCGCCTGTTCTGTTCACAAATAAGATTCCACTCATCGGCTGTTGATAATAAAATGAATTGAAGCGATGAATCCTCAATATATGGCTTAATTAAATCAGAAACACTAAGTCTATTTTGAGCAGATTTTCCAATTCTGAGCAAGGCCAATGGATTATCTATCAATATACTATCGCAAAGATCACTGTTGAATTTCTGTAGTCGTTTTTCGACATAATCAAGTATTTTACTCAATCGTTTTTGCCACATTCCCACCACTGTCATTCCCGAAATAAGACGTAGGGGATCGAGCAGCCAAATCTTTTTCATTTCCCGATCATCTGCATCATTATTATGATTTTCAAGTAAATATCTATAATGCAGCTCTTCGATGAGGCTGTGCCGGCCAACTCCCTCAGGACCAATAATAACAAAAGAGGTTTTGTCGGCACTGTAGATCAAAGGCTTTATTTTTGCAAGCTCATTTTCACGATAAAATGCCCTTTTAAGCCCCGAAGGATAACGGGTTCCCAAGTCAACAGCAACTTTATCCAATTCATCGGCTCCATTAAAATCTTTCTGTTTATTACTAAGCCTGTAAAAGTCAATTTTATTATCATCCTCAAAATTAAATCCTTTATGTTCAACTTCTATTGTCAGCTCCAACTCGCTTACAAACTCAGCTCTTGCCGTCTGGTGTTGTTCCATATCCCATAGTTCGCAATCATATTGCTTTTTGTATGATTTAACCAGTTTACATATTTCAGTTATAACCTTATCCTGCAAGGCTTTGCCTTTCAATTCAGACTTGCCCGTCATAAAAGTATGGGAAGAAAATCCCGATAGGGTTATAAAATATTCCGTTCCCAAACAAAAACTGATGACTGAAAATTTTGCAGCTACGTATTGCTTTTTGCCAATGTAAAACTGCAAAGGAATTGCCTTATGCTGAATTTTTGGATTGAATTTGTACCAGAATAATTTTTCAAAATTAGTGCGGTCTATTTGTATGGATGACAAACTTTTACGGAGTTGCTGCCTGAATTGCTGAAGGGCTGTTTCTAAACTGCGGTCTGAAACCTGTGGCTGTTGAAAAAAAACAGGCTTAACAAGATACAGCAACTGTCCGTCGGATTTAATATTTTGTATCAGGACAGGAACCGTTAATTTAATTTGAGCCATCAGGTCAATCTTTCTTTATAACAGGAAAAGTAAGGTGGGGGGACATCATTTATACAATACAAAGATATAAAAACAATGAATGAAATCCATTTTTTGATTTATCAAAATAAGTTATACCTTTGCAATACTTATTACCCCAGGGTGGTGAAAATTGGTTTTATTAGCGCTTAGTTTTTAAAGTCATTTTCTTAATAGGGAAACGGGTGAAATTCCCGCACTGTCGCGCAACCGTAATTGGCCATTTGCCATAAGTCGGATACCTGCCAACCAAAATTGGGGTTTGAGAAAGCTTTCGCGTCAAAGGCTTGCTCTGCATAGTTTGCTTACAGCCCCAAAGGCAGCATAATCCGGATATGCACGCTGTTTAAGGAGGTAACATTATTCTGTGTCGGCAGGTTTTGACAGCTCGAGTAATGTTATTTTTTAATCCAAAAACAGCATGATCATGGCTATCAAAACTATTTTTCCAGTTTTATTCTTTTTATTTTTTAGCAGTTTTCTCTATGCCCAACAACTTATTGTGGCGAATGGAGGCATTTTTGGTTCAAGTACCGAATTCGCTAATATTGGCATTTATAACAGTACCGATGGCAGTTTTCGTAAGTTGGATACGGTTCGTACCAATTCCGTTCAGGATGTCCTTGTTGAGGAAAACCGATTTATTTATTTGGCTGCTCAGGACAGTATTGTCAAATATGACCTCTGGACTGGCGAAAGAATCGCTGCCGGACAATTCGGGGCACCCAGCACCATTCGCCTAGGCATTTATGGCGAAAAACTCATAGTCGGCAATTGGTATGCAGCCAGCGAGGGAAATCTGCGCATTTTCGATAAAAACAGCCTTGCCTTTATCGACAGTATTCCCGAAATCACAAAGGGTGCAACAGATTTTGTGATTATAGCTAACAAAGCCTACATTGCCCAAAATCACACAACTGTAAACTACAGCGACACACTTGGTTATATGGCTATTGTCGACCTTGATAACCTGAGTTTTTTGCGCAATGACACGCTTTCTAGCGTTGGCGATGAAATTGGCAGGCTGGTGAATGTGGGAGACTCGGTTCTTTATACCATCAATGGTGTCAGTTCAACAATTTCGACCTTGCACTTGCTTAGCGGAGTAAAAAACACAGTCGCTGCTGCAGCTGTACTCTATCCAAAAAGCACCGGAAAATCAGTTTTTTTCGATGGCACAAAATGGTATCTTCCATTTAATAATGGCATTGGGACTTACGATCTTGTGAACAATGCGGTTATCAATGCCGATATTGTTATCCCACCAACCTTTTCTTATGGCTATGCTGTTGATCCGATTCAGGACAAAATTTATGTCAGCTCAATTGATTTTGGCAATCAACTGCTAAATAATAAAGGATTGATTTACAACCTTAACGGCGATAGCACTGGCATTTTTCCGGTAGGCTTTTCTACCGAAGTGCTCGAAGTATTAAATAGCACTGTCAATTTAAATAATTCTGTGCTTGAAGATCTTAGCCAAACAACTATATTCCCAAATCCGATAGTAAATGAGTTGAACATGCAACATTCGGAAAAAATAGGCAGATTGGAAATTATTGGACTGGATAGCAAAGTCTTAAAAAGATTCGAAGGCATCGAAAATAATGTTTTCAAGGTTGATCTTTCGAGTTTATCTTCCGGAGTTTATTTTGTCAGAATTGGCACTGAAATTCAAAAGTTCATAAAAATTTAGTTGATGCGCAGCTGCTCCCTGATGGTATTAGAATCGGGGGGCGGCATTTTTACATTTACCATGAGAACAATCTTTATATTAATTTTCATTTTCCCCATTGCGCTAATTTTACATGCACAATTCCCTCCGGCAGCGGGATTGCCTGGAAGCACAGCTATTCATATGGACTCAGTTCAGTGGGTGACCTGGGCAAATAATTGTATAGTCCAAAGAGGTTTCCTGAATATTGCCAATCAATCGATTGGCACTGTAAACTCGGGTACAGAGCAGGATGCATGCGGAATGGCCAGCGAGGGAGGACTACTGAGTCTGGGCGATGGAGGAATTGCTATTTTACAATTTCCTGTTCCAATTTCAAATGGACTAGGGCCCGATTTTGCCATTTTCGAAAATTCATTTAACCATACTTTTCTTGAACTTGCCTTTGTGGAAGTGAGCAGCGATGGCCAAAACTTTGTGAGATTTCCTGCTATTTCCAACAATGATACAAGTGTTCAGATTGGCCCTTTTGGCGCATCGGATGCAAGTAAAATTCATAATCTGGCCGGTAAATACAGAGCAGGATACGGAACTCCTTTCGATCTTGAAGAGCTTAAAGATTCAACAAATATCGACATCGAAAACATTACGCATGTAAGATTAATAGATGTTGTCGGCAGTATTTTACCAGATTATTGCAGCCGCGACAGTCGTGGTATAATCATCAACGACCCATGGACTACGCCATTCAATGAGGGCGGATTTGATTTGGATGCAGTGGGTGTTATACATAGCGCACAATCCTCGGCAACTAGCCAAATCGAAAACAACATCGCAGTTTTTCCAAATCCATTTGCAGCAGTTTTGACAATTGAAAGCGAAGCTGCTGAAAATTATGCAATTTATAACATGAATGGTCAATTGATTCAATCTGGAATAGTCAGTTCAAAAACAACTTTGGATTCCTCCAATTGGCAAATAGGTATTTATGTCTTGAGAATAGCTGAAAAAAGTATTAAGATTGTAAAAAAATAAAACGCGAACAGCGCTATACTTTTACATTCACTCTGATGTTATTAGATTTTAAACTTTCAAACATCATGTTGCGCCTCTCCGAAGCTTGTTACCTTATCGCACCTTTGGTGCTAAGAATGTTGTGCTTCTCCGAAGCTGATTTTAAGGCAATTGTCAAAAAAAGCAGATTGTTTTAGTCAGTCGAAGATTTTTGTGTATCAGTATTTCTACCGTTCAATCTGTGTTTTGAAACTGTATTTTAAGCGCGGATTTAATGGACAATACTGACCCTAAAACGCCTTGCTGAGGACTAGATTTTTTGTTACTTTTTTAGCGATGAAAAAAGTAAAAAAGAAAAGAGAAAGGGACGAACTTTGGGTTTTTATGCTCACACGGAGAAAAGAGAAAAAATCTATCGATTTGAGATGATTTAAGGCTAAAGCCTTTTGGAAAAACGCGCCGGAGGCACCGCTTCTAAATGTCTGAAGCACCAGCGTATGGAAGCAGCATCGGCTGGCAATGGTACTGTTTGAATGACGGACAAATGGAGCGGAGTAACAAGCTAAGGTTAGAGATGCTGCTTCCGGTTTCGGGTTACTTGTAAATAATCTATTGTTAAACATTGGCTTACAACCCGAAAACGCCTTGCTGAGGACTAGATTTTTTGTTACTTTTTTAGCGATGAAAAAAGTAAAAAAGAAAAGAGAAAGGGACAAACTTTGGGTTTGAAAATCTCACGGTGAGCAGGAGGAAAATTGATCGATTTTGAGAAAAGATCAAACAGCTGCAATTGTTAGGCATTAAAATCTTGTGTATCAGTATTTCTGCCTTCTTCTCGTCCGAAAGACGAGACTAACTTCTACCTTCTACCTTCTACCTTCTACTCGTCCGAAAGACGAGACTAGCTTCAAATCGGTTTAAGTAAGAAACCTTTCTTTTTCAACAAATACAGTACTCCTTTTTTGCCACCCAGATGTCCGGCACCAACAGCGGCAAAGAGGCTTTTCTCGGAGATAATTTCTGCGATTTTATCGGCCATAAGTATATTTCTGTCGTAAAGCAGCAGTTTACGCATTCCAGCAGCACTGCTTTTTGCTTTTTTTGTTAATTTCGACAGATTGGATTCCATATACAGTTCGGCACTGCGTTTTAAAGTTCTGCGGAAGCGCGAAAAATTCAATGCCAAATCTTTGATACTTTTCAGCTGCGCCTTCATAGGCATATTTTTAAGTATTTCCAACTGGGACTCAAAACTTTCGATGCCAAGCATTTCCTTATGTTCACCTTTTGCAAAGTCGTAAAGATGCTCATCGAGCGAAACATGCTTATCCTTTGCAAACTGAGCCGAACTGAGCATATTCATAATGATAATTGGCTTTTTACCTTCGAAATATTGTAATTTCAGCCCAGTTTCACGCTTGAAAATTTTATCCAGCTTCTCGTAAATAAGCGGTTTTATATGATCGGATAATTTTTGCCCATCAGGCAAATCACTCACAGCTTCAAAATCGAAATTATTAGCTGAGTCCAAATCATATTCAGCTGCGAAGGCAGAACATTTTAATATACAATCTTCAATAAGCGCTATATTTCCAAAAGCTTTTTCATCCTGCACATGCATGGTCCCGAAAATGTAGGAAGGCTCAGCATGCTCAGTTGAAATTTCCCAAAGCAGGGAATTTTTATTTTTACTCATTTTTAATGATTAACAAGGTCATTTCTACAGATTGACCTTCCATTTGATATTGCAGCCCATACTAGGGTATTGTTTTTCCTGAACCGACTTCCCCGCTAATACAGCATCGAGCGCAGCGCGTAAATCGGTGCCTGTAAGCGGAATGTCGGTTTTTGGCCTTGAATTGTCTAAACGACCACGGTAAACCAGTTTCAATTCAGCGTCAAAAACATAGAAATCTGGCGTACATGCTGCATGGTATGCCTTGGCTACGTCCTGAGATTCATCGTAAAGATAGGGAAAGGAATATCCTTCCACCAAAGCAGTTTCCTTCATTTTGTCAGGTGCATCATCCGGATAGCGTTCCGCATCATTGGAACTTATTGCGATAAAACTAAGACCTTTCAATATATATTCATTGGCCAGTTTGACTATTTCCGGATTGACATGTATAACATAGGGGCAATGATTGCAGATAAACATGATTACAGTCGCCTTTTCAGATTTATAATTATCCAAACTGACAAGCTCGCCAAAAACTGCATCCGGCAATTTAAAGTCGGGTGCTTTTGTGCCTAATGGCAACATATTCGATTCAGTTAAAGCCATATTGTTAATTTGAAAATTCGGTGATTTGATAATTTGAAAATGAGGGAATTTGTTAATTTGTTAATTTGAAAATGAGGGAATTTGTTATTTTGAAAATGAGGGAATTTGTTAATTTGAAAATATTGAATTTAATAAGCAGTTAGTCTAATGCTTCGACATGCTATTGATTCGATAATTGATGTACGAATGGATAAATAATTTGATAAAATGATTATGCTATCAGTTCTCAACTGGTTCTAAATGAGTGCTAAAAATCTGATGTCTGATGTCTAATTTCTGACTTCAAACAAAGTTCTTATGCCAACTCTCAGAAAGTGGAATTTGCCATTTTTCTTCAAATTCAGCCTTGGTTTGAACCAGATTGTTAAAAACGATGGTAGCGTCATTTATCTCACCTTTTTTGTAGCGCGCTTCAAACTCAGTACGATCAGCCGATTGCAGCTGACCTCCAATCCTAAAGGCAAAATTAAAACGGTCAAAAAAATCGAGGGCTGCCTTATCGGCACAGTATTTTACAAAAGCAACCGATTTATCAATTGAGCAACCGCTTGCACCAGCCTGCGACTCATCGACCATCAGCACAATAAAACGATTTTCAATAAGGTCTCCCCATGCTTTCAGCGAATGATTGTGGGCGGTCCATTGTGCAACAAAATTTGCCATTTCCGATTTAATAAAATCGACCGTTTCTTTTGGAATTTCCTTGTTGCTTTGATAAATCCAGACCCTTGAAGCCGGATCGAGTAATTTATAATCTGTCATAATTAACCTTTTATTTCTTTCTCAGGTTTGGGAACATTTCTTTGCAGAACTGCTGTTTTGGCCTGTTCATAATCTGAGACTTTCTGCGGCAGCTGAAGATTTATTTTGTCAATACAATTGTTGTAGTTATTGAGAGAAGACTCAATAATTTCGCCTTTCTTATCGAAGGCCGATAACATTTGAGGAAAAATCTCGTCCGCCATTTTTTGATAAAATGCAAGTAAAATCTCTACTTTTTTTAGGCAAACCACATCTTCCCTTATTGGACCGATGCTCTTATGCCTTTTTTGAGCCGCTCTGAGTTCTTTTTTAAAAAACTTAAATGCATTTTCAGCTTCATTGATTTTATTTTCGTTCAAAAGTTTTACCACATTATCACTTGAATATTGTGGCTGTGATACACACAAATTAAGCAGTTGCAGGTAATCATTAATTCGATTTACTTTTGAAATGATAAGGTCGAATTCATCTTGATTGTCAACAAGTTTTATACTGTTCTTTTGTGCGAATTCCTCAATACTTTTCTTTAAGAGACTAAAGGTTTTGCCAACTTCATCAGAAGCTGCTTTCATTTCTTTATACTCAAGTTCATCCAGTGCGAAGCATTCACTACATCCTGCTTTTTTTAAAATTTGCTCCTTATTATTTTTTTCTGTCATCCTGCCCATTCCTTTAAAGGTTTCAAGTGCAGTTTTTTGAAGCCCATTATCATTGGGGGGCGCGGGCATTGCAGCTATTTTTTCAATTGCGGCAGATGCAGCAGACTTTAATTCTAGGCTTTTTGACTGTAAATCATCGCCATTTCTATGTACCATATTAGATAAATAGTCAATTTGCAAATGTTGCAAAACTCGAAATTCATTGTTCAAGGTTTCCAAAAATTCAATAGCTGATTGTGCGTTTAACACAAATGGCAACAAAAAAAAGACGCTTAGGAAATAAAATTTCGTCATAGCTTTTAGTTTATCGTTAATGTTTATCACTTTCAAGTATATACGCCACCAGTTTTTCAACTGCGGCATCAGGATTTCTCCACCAGTGCAGTGACCAAACAGGATAAATATCAAAACCGGAATTTTTCATAGTTTCCGATTTATGAATCGCGGCATCCATATCGTATTTACTTACTTGCTTTAGCCAGCCATCAAGGATAAGGACAATTTTTTTGGCCCCATTGATAGGTTTTATGACTATGTCTGCTTCTATTTCATCGTTAACCACAACAGCTTTTTGTATTCTATCGGCACTGATATAATCGCTTAAATAAGAACAAAGTTCGTCTCTGAATTCCTTTTTTAGTGTCGATTTATTCCATTGTCTGTTGTCTTCTAGTATTTTTGAATCTTTCGAATAGCTGACATCGAGCCGGTACATTTTGGCAAAACCACTTTCGAGCATAGATAAAAGATAATTATCTCCAAAATCTTTCCTACCTAAAACCAAACGCTGCGCACCCAATTTTGATAGTTTTCTGCCCAAATTGGTATCAATCATATGCGCATCATCCATGATGACCGTATCAAACAATGCGAGCTTGTGATCAAAAATCTTATCGGCAAGCGCAGGCCTGATGACAATAAGTGGAAAAAGCTCACTAATGAGGCCTATCCCCAACTGCTCAACCAGCGATTTTAGTTTAACTTCCTGAAATTTTGAACTAATTTTGACCGGATTAAAATTTTGATCTTTCTTCAATTCAGCCAATCTTTCAGACTGATGCTCACGCACATTAATAAGCGTATTTACAGGTACAAGCGCCCGCAATTGGGCCTGCAGCTGCATGTAAGTCTGTAATGGAAAATCAGTTTCGGGCAAATGCAGACTATAATTTTTATCGAGATAATGGTATAAATACCAGCTGTCATAAGCAGTTTCCCAGCTTTGCGGCCTTACCGAAACAAGCGCTTCAATGAGTTTTCTGCAATTTTCCCCCAAAGAAAGCCAATGGGTACGCCAACGATAAAATTCTTTGAAAATCTTCAACTGACTTTCCACAGCGGTAAACTGCTCCAGCAATTTTCTGAGTTGAGCCTCTCTGTCACTAGCTTTCTGCGATTTTGGCTTTTCTACAGGTTTTAAGATCTCTTTTTGATGTAATTGTTGAAAAAAGTCTTCGAGTTGAGATTCCAACTGCTCAAACCGCTGTTTTAAATCCGGCCTGAGCGGCATTTTCAAGGTAAGATCCTTTATCTTCTGTTTTACAATTTTAGGAATACGAATAAACCATGCATCTGCTGCCGCCTCAAATGCTTCGAGATCTTTGCTAATTTCGCTCAGATTCAAATATTTACTAAAAGGAGCAAGATTGTATTCAAAATATTTTTTCTCCAGGTACATTGTTTTAAGTGCCTCATAAGAATTGAAAATTTCTTCCTTGGCGCCAAGAATCTGTCCCGATTGCTTTGAAAATACACTGAGAATACGCAACCTGGTTTTGGTAAAACCATCTGAAAAATCGAAGGAATTGCCATAAACACTTTGATAAACCCTTATATCACGCCGAATGTTCTCAATCCTGTTTTTGAGCTCTTTCACATGTCCCTCATAATGAAAACGCAAATCATCGGAATAGGCATCGATAAAACCAGTGTACTTTTTGTATAATTCGCGCAGCAATTTTGTGTGTGTTAGCACATTTTGCTTCACCCAATCGCAGGCAGCATCTTCTTCCATTTTTTTAAAAATGTAATCCTGAAGCATGCTGAGCGGATGCTGGAGACTCTGTACCGCTGCAAATCTATTTTTGTTCTCCTGAATTTGGCTGCGCAATTGACGGTACTCTTCCAAAGTCCATTTGTAATCGCCCGTATCGAGCAATCTCGACAAATACTGTTTTCCGTCTTTGCGGTGATTTTTCAAAAAACGGCCCACCATATTGGTCCAGTCAGTGCCATCCAGCATGGGCTTCTGTATGGCATCATGTCTGGCTGATAGTTTTTCGCGCAAGGTCAGAAACTGCTGCAATTGTAAATTGTAAGACTTTTCCTCGAACTTTGGCAGTTTTTTACTCCTTTCGGGCAATTTTGAAATTTGATACAAAAGCGTCTCAACGGCTGAACTTTCCTGGTCTACAAACCAAACACCCGATTCCTTAAGCCCTAAATCATCCAGCATATTACTGATGGATTGCTGCGTTGTCGAATCAGAACACAAATAAAGGCAGCTGCCCCCATCCGACATAAGGGCAGGCAAAAATGCAGCTGCTGTTCTGGTTTTACCGCTGTTAGCCGGACCGTAAAGCAGGGCATCATTTCCGTCGAATAAATCGTTAATAGCCGATTCCTGCGTGGAGTTTAAGGATAGTGCACCTACCCCTGTAAACCAGCTACGTCGGTTTTTAGGATGAAGGTTCTGTGGCAGCGATATATCCTCCTCATATTTTCCCAAAACAGCCGACCATAAAATGGTATTCCTTGCAGCATTGAGGCCCTCTGTTGAAGGAACAGGCAGTAATTTTTGTGATTCGGGTTTTCTGATATTAATCGCTGCAGCAAGTTTTAATAGTGCTTTGTGCAAATTTTCACCCTTTAAGCCCCCGGATGAATCAAAAATATCGTCCCAATCTAATGAATAGCGTGTAATGAGATAATTTTTCAGCGCTTCATTGAAAACAAATTTTTTGGGCTTGTATGCAAGGTTCCAGTGTTGTTGATTATCGTCATCTGAATTTCTCAATTCGAGCTCCCAATAAAAAACAGGCGCAGAAATATCTTTACCCAGAGCGCTATCATCAACGACAAGAATTGGATAGCCCAACATGAGCCGGGAATCTGAAATACTGAAATCGACCAGTGCGGTCTGAATACTATCGAATAGTAGTTTTTTATCGGCAGTTTCAATTTTATTGGTGCTAACATTAAAACATAGCTCGAATGCTTCCTCTTTCAATATTGACGCAAGTAATTGTGCAGCAATTTCGCTACCTAATCCATTCAGACTATAAAAATCAAGTCTTTGTTCGCTCAGCGGAAATACAATGAGCTGCCCCTTACTGTTAAATGAATTAGTATTATTCTCTTTTCCCATCTTTTACATTGTCATTTTTGCAAATATAGTCAGCTTTTACCTTATTAAAGGTAAAGATTTGAATTATTAATCTAAATAAAATTCATGAATATTTCAATAAAATCACCATTTTAGTGACAGTAATGGGTTGAAAATGTTAAAAACATCAAATTAAATACATTTTTATTCATTTTTTGGTGAAATAATTTGGAAAATAACTTTTAAGCATATATTTTTGTAATGTAATTGATGACAGAACAGACCAATTTCACACCGACAGACAAAATTTTTGTATGAAAAAACAATCCGTCAGCAGAGAATATAATTTTTCCGATGCAGAATTGTACACTGAATGCAGTGAACGTATTCAATATCTGCACAGAGATGCCTCAGAATTCAATTCCTATGGTTTCGACGAAAAGAGTCGCTCAGTATTTGAGAAACTTGTCCAAAGTTTTGGCAATCTTCCCGATGACAATGAGCTTGTTGGTGATCAAATGCAAGCAACCCAGAAAAAAAATGATACTGCCGAATCGCTCAAAACTGCTATTCGTACTGTCATGACACGCGTTGCCGTAAAAATCGATGTCAAATCGGGCAAATACAGAAAATTTGGCACTCAAAAAATGAATGACATGAGCGATGCAAATCTTTTGCTCTGCGGATTGAGGGTTGCAAGAGTTGCTGAACAACTCCTACCCTTTCTGGATGGCAGCGGATTAAAAATGGAGCTCATCGACAGAGTAAGGCTCTGCGCAAAAGCTTTCGAAACATCGCTTCATATACAATACGACAAAATTGCCGAGCGCGATATCGCAGTAGAAAAAAGAATAGAATTGGGTAATGCAGTTTACCGACAACTGGTCCTTGTCTGTAACATAGGAAAAGATATTTGGGCTGAACACAACAAAGCCAAATATGAAAATTACACCATCTATGAAAGCAATAACGAACAAAAGAAAAACAGAAAAAAGGCTGCCGCCTAAACAGCCTGTCTCATAATTTTAGGTCTCTAAGAAAAAGTTCTTCCCCGACAAAAGGTCTCAGTTGCCAATATCTCAAAACAGGCAGCATCCCGGTCTCAAAAACGATAAGTCGGTCACAGGTCAACATTGACGCCCCTTGCATAGTCGCTGGTCAGCGCGGCTATTCAAGGGGTTTCAGTTTTTTAAGAAATAAGGATAAATAATTCTGAACCCAGCCTTGGCTTTATAGAATTGTAACAAGGCTCGATTCTGACGGACTCGAATAAAGATTCGAAATATTGTAAATACTCCTCCTTGCTGCCCCCAAATGGAGGCCCGGCTTCCGTAAGCGGAAAATTAAAAAGTAAACCTACTAGTTTTCCACCTTTTTTGAGCATTGACTTTACTTTTTGGGCATAAGCACTGCGTAATTTCGGATCGAGCGCACAGAAAAAAGTCTGCTCAACAATAAAATCAAAGTCTCCTGTTTCCAAATTAAAGAAGTCAGCACAAAGCAATTGCGCTTTTGGAAAATCCGGAATTCTTTCCGAAAATGTCTCTAATGGTTGCTCCGCCCAGTCGCAAATGTAAACATTTTTGAAACCCGACTCAAAAAGATAGATGGCCTCATGCGCATTTCCGCAACCGGGAATCAGAATTTTTGCTTGCTTGTCGGCTATCTGATCAAAATAATGCTTAATAGGTTCAGTTGCCGACCTTGTATCCCAGCCAGTTTGACCTTCGGTCCAGCGGCTTTCCCAATAGTTTTTGTCGAGTTTCAATTTAGATGAAAGATGTTGAAAATTTGAAAATTTGGTGATCCGATAGCTATCGGATTGAAAATTTGAAAATGTGGTCTAGTTCTACAAACGAGATCTTCTCTGCCTGAAATAGATCTAATGCTTCTTTACGCCTTTGCAAGCAACGTAGCAAAAGGTGAAAAATAAAAAATAAATAACATTACAAAAGTAAGGATTTTACATTTAAGCATTTTAAAAAATATAGCTAAAAATCAACCATGAAAAGCCAGAATGGGCGATTTACTGCGCAATGCCATTTCTCTGGTCATACTCTTTTCGCCGAAAATACGCTCCCAGACCGTTCTTTTATGGGTAAGCATAGAGAGGATATGCATATGATTTACACGCATGAATGTGTCAAGCCCTTCCTGTACAGATGTGCTGCTATGCACCGAAAAACTAACCTGCAAATCTTTAAATCTCTCTTCAAATTTTGCCTTAAAACCAGCTTCTTTCATTTCATCGGGACTATCCAAAATGTTATTTATGTGAATGCAGTGCACCTTGGCATTGATTGCTTTAGCGAATAAAATCAATTGCATGATATTATCCAGATCATTGCTATCATAATCAGTCGCATAAGCGATATCACTGACATATCTGAATTCTGAGCCAATAGGCACAGCCAATACCGGACATTTTGCATCACGGATTACCTTTGCTGTATTGGTACCCCAAACTTTATCGACTGCATTACCCGCCCCATGAGTACCCATCACTATAATATCAGCATTGATTCTGTTAGCTATCTCCGCGATGTCGGTATTAGCACCGGATTCGAGCAGATAGTGCATTGTTACTTTGTTAAGCTGCTGCGCTGCTGTAAGGTTTAAGGGAGCATGAACATTTGACTTTAAATGCTTTAGCAAGTCGCGCTCTTTGTCACTAATAATCTGTTGAATCATTGCCGGGGGCATGGTTGATTCGATATAAGGTGGCCTGTAAATATGTGCAACATGTAATTCGGCTGCAAACTGCTGCGCTAAACGGTATGCATAATTGAAACCAAAATCGGATGCACCCGAAAAATCAACTGGAACCAGGATCTTTTTCATAATGTATAATTTGTAATAATGATAAATGAATTTTTACAAATTTAATTGAGTTAGTTTGGTCGAATAATGACTTGGCTCAATCGATGATTAAAATCATTTTTGAATCTCAGTTTCTTTAAGCGCGCGGATTCGGAAAAATAAAGCGTCTCCATCTTATTTTTTTAACTTTCAAAAATAATAAGCTCAAAAAATCGCCGTTTACAATTCAACTAGCGAAGTACTTAAAAAAAATATACCGAAAAAAAATAAATACAAAAAAACAACACGCTCTTCCTCGCTTTTTGTCACCTACCTCGCACAGCGAAAAGTTGAAAAGCTGAAATTTATTTTCTCCTCATCTCGTTATTCTAACGAGACTTATTCTTCTGTTCTTTTCCTTTTTCTAACACATTAAAACTTTATAATTATGAAAAAACTAACAGGTTTAATTGTGGCATTTTTTTGTTCAATGTCATTATTTGCGCAAAGTCCCGGGCACATTCCAAATGTGGAATTTAATTTCTTATTACTGGCAGTCGATAATATCATTAAAAATGACTTTACAACAATGGATATGGCCGACATAGAAGGCAGCATAATCGGCGCTGAAGGCAGTATAAAGAAAGACAAGGATTGTTTTGTTGTAAAACTTACAAAAGCAGGCAACGAGAATTGCTCAATAGAATTTAAAAACAACAAAACAGGTGTATTATTTAAAAGCTTTAATTTTCCTATAAAAAGAGTAGCCGACCCGCTTACAGTACTGGGCTTTAGTAGGAAATCGGAGGGAAAAATGTCAACCGGTTCTTTAGCTGCAGAAAGAAGACTCATTACCATTGTTCCAAATGCAAATTTCAACAAGCCGCCCTGCCGCATTCAAAAATTTACTGTTATTAAATCCAATGGATCTTCAGATCCAAGTGCGCCATATACAAACAATGGTGAGTATTTCGACGAGCATGTAATAAAACTCTTAAGTACTGCCCAACCAGGCGATATTTTTCAGTTTTACGATATCAAATCGAGCTGTAGCGGCGATTCCAGCGATAGAAAAGTGAATGACATCATTGTTTTAGCGAGATAAAACTGAAAAACTTTAACCTTTAGTTGAGATCAATAAGAAATAACAATTTTTAATTATCGTTTTTTTTTCATTATATAACAACTTATAAACAAAACAATCATGAGAAAAATAATTTGTTTTATCGCTACAAATTTACTGGCAATAGCACTTTTTGCACAATCCGAATGGCATCAAGATTGCGGTGTTTATGAGCCCAGCGATTCCTTTAACTACCTTATTGGCGGTGAAAATAGATTCATAATTGACATTCCAAATACAGGCTCAGATGAGGAAGGTCTTGTAGAGGAAATTGAAGGCATACTGGAAGGTGCTCATGGCATGGTCTGGGTTGAAAAATATTATCGTCCCGATCTTGCGATGAAATATTACGTAAATGTATTCTTAGCTTATCCTAAAAATAATCAGGAAACCTGCACCATAAAATTAAAAAATAAAAAAACAGGAAAACTGATTAAGACAATAAAATACAATATCGTGTGGGCTATTTGCGGGCTGGAAAAGAGTAAAATCTCTGATGGCAAAATTAGTCTTGAAGACTTATTAAAAGAGAAAGGAATTAGCTTCTTTAGACCAAATTGCGAAATTAAAGAATTTACAATTATTAGGTCCATTCCCCGAGAAGAAATGAGTTCTCCTCACTTAAATAAAGGTGGACTATTTGATGAAAAGACTATCAATCTTATTAAATCTGCAAAGCAAGGATCTGCAATTCAAATTTATGATGTAAAAGGCAGCTGCGAAGGAGATTGTAATGTTAGAAAATTGAATGGGTTGGCCTTAGATATAAAGTAAGTACGATATTGATATTTTAAATAAAGAGGCCTCGCGCCTCTTTTTTTATTGTTTTAATACTCATTTCATGGTAAAATCAAGGGAATTGACAAGGAAGTTGATTTAGACTTTATTAAGGGAAGTGAAGAAAATTTTAACAATCTCTGTATAAAAAAGTGAATTAGTGATTAAAATAGTGAATTAAATAATTGAGGCCGAAAACAGCATTAGATCTTAGATTCGAAACTGTTTTCGGTTTTAATTATACCTATTATTCCTGTTTTTTGATTACAATTGATAATTCTACAGGGCTTTTACATATTTTAATTTTTAAAAAATTTACAATATCATTAACCTTTGATTAACTCAAATAAATAATCACGCAGTTTAGATTTGCATTCGAACAAAGAAATTAAAATTCTTTTATAACTTTGTTGCGCATCATTTCCAAACACTGATCAATATCTTTTATGAAGCAAATTCTCTTTTTAACAACACTACTCCTCGGTATTTTCTTTGGCAAAGTACAGGCACAAGATGAAGTCAAATGGACTTTTTCGGCGAAACATGTACAGGGCGATGAATATGACCTGATGTTTACGGCAACTATCAAAACGGGATGGCATGTATATTCACAGTATCTTCCAAGCGATGAAGGCCCCGTAGCAACTTCTATTAACTTTGAGCCAAAACCTACATTAGTTGGCAAAGCCACAGAATCAGCATCAAAACCTGAGTATAAAAAAACTGGCCTGGACGAAACCTTCGACATGCAGCTGACCAAGTACAAACACGATGTAACACTTGTACAGCGTGTAAAATGTACAGATTTAAAAGTTCCGGTCAAGGGTTACGTCACTTTTATGACCTGCGACAATACGATGTGTCTCCCACCTACAGATGTTGATTTTAAATTCGACCTGTCCAAAATAAGCAAAACTGAAAAAGGTTCAGGCGAAAAAAAAAATGAACCAAAGGGCGAAGAAAACAAAATAGAGGGTACGGTTAAACCTGAGCCGATAAAATGGGGATATCGTGCCGAAAAAACAGGCACAAATGAATATAAGCTTATTTTTAGCGCAACAATCGATGAGGGATGGCATATATATGGCAAAGATATTAAAGGTAATGGTCCCGTTCCTACTGCGTTGAATCTTGAAAAAAATGCTAATTATGAATTAGTAGGCGATGTAGTCGAGAGCAGTTCATCAGCCGCAAACCGTTCCGAAGGAATTGATAAGACCTTCAAAATGAATGTAATCAAATTCAAAAAAGATTACACGCTTACACAGATTATAAAAGTAAAAGATACTACCCAGGCAGTAAAAGGCTTTGTAAATTTCATGGCCTGCGACAAAGAAAGTTGTCTGCCACCTGCCAATATTGAATTTAGCTTTTTCGAAAAAACAAAAACAGACAGCGACTTAAAAGTTGCGGAAGGCATCGAACGCAAAAAAATAAAGGAAAGTCTTGACATTGCCATGAAAAGTGGCGACTGCGCTACCGATGTTCCGCAAAACAACCTGAGTCTTTGGATGATTTTTGTCTTCGGATTTTTAGGCGGATTATTTGCACTCATGACCCCCTGTGTTTTTCCAATGGTGCCGCTTACTGTTTCATTTTTTACAAAACGTAGTCGCAGTCGGGCCGAGGGTATAAAAAATGCTACTATTTATTCCGTATCCATTATCCTGATTTATGTGCTATTGGGCATGTCCATCACCATCATTTTTGGCGATAATGCGCTCAACTGGTTATCGACCCATTGGATACCGAACACACTATTCTTTGTTTTATTCGTAGCATTTGCAATTTCCTTCTTTGGATATTATGATATCAAACTGCCATCTTCCTGGTCGAATAATACCGACCGTGCAGCGGATCGTGGTGGCATCATCGGTATATTTTTCATGGCATTTACGCTCTCATTGGTTTCTTTTTCCTGTACAGGTCCAATTATCGGAACCCTGTTGGTACAGGCAGCTGAAGGTGGCCGTCTGGCTCCGGCTATTGGTATGCTTGGATTTGCTACTGCGCTTGCTTTGCCTTTTGGTTTGTTCTCGGCCTTCCCGGGCTGGCTCAATTCATTGCCAAAATCGGGCGGTTGGATGAATACTGTAAAAGTGGTACTAGGCTTTGTAGAATTGGCACTGGCGTTTAAGTTTTTATCAAAAGCAGATTTGACCATGCACTGGGGAGTTTTGAAATATGAAACTTATATGGCAGTAACTGTGCTTTGTGCGCTTGGTATGGGTTTGTACCTAATGGGTTTTATCCGCTTTCCGCACGATGACAAAGGAGCAAAAATTGGTATTCCGCGCAGAACATTGGGAATTTTGTCCCTTGCCTTGTCGGTTTATCTGGCCACAGGTTTTATGACCAATGCCAAAACAAATTCTTATGCCACACCCGCATTGATGAGCGGAATTGCACCGCCAGCCTGTTATTCTTATTTTTGTCCCTGCGAATGTCCTGCCGGTATTCAACAGTGTTTCAAAGATTATGAAAAGGGTATGGCCTATGCACGTTCAGTTGGCAAACCAGTCATGATTGACTTTACCGGACATGGCTGTGAAAACTGTCGCAAGATGGAAGACAATGTCTGGGTTAAAGAAGAGATCAATAAATACCTGAACAATGATTTTGTGCTCATCTCTTTGTATGTCGATGATCGTACCAAACTAGAAAAAGTAGAAATCGCCCCCGATGGAACGAAAATCAGAAATGTAGGTAACAAGTGGGCTGCTTTCGAAAGGGTCAACTTCGCGCAGCAGTCGCAACCGCTTTATGTATTAATGGCGCCAGACGAAACAGTTTTGAACGCCCCTCGCGGAAATACACCCGATGTAAAAACCTACAGAGATTTTCTACAGTGCGGTTTGGATAATTACGAAAAGTGGAAAAAAGAAAAGAAATAAATTTTGATTTTAAAAGATGCTGCCTAAAAAACAGCATCTTTTTTTAAATATATAATTATGCAAAACCGAATTTTCATAAGCCTTATTTTAACCTTATTTTTCAATTCTTTTTCATTTGCACAGCGCAATGAACGGGACAGTCTTCTGTCTACGCCTATCTATGACGAATTGCTCAACGCTATCAATAGCAGTGCAGAAGAGGACATTAGTCGCAGACTTTCGAAAATGAGCCTTAAAGACTTGGTCGACCGGGAAATCATTTCAAGAAAAGATATGGAAGGCCTGGCCTTGCCCTTGGGCATTTATAAAAAAACAGGCGATATTGATTTTGCTGCCGGAATTTATGATATGTGGATGTCGAAAGCCCGGAATGCGCAAAAAAGCAGTAGCGGAAAAATTGAAGCATCGGCCATGATTACTGCGATTGAAGCTATTGAACTTTTCAGAAACAATAAAACCACAAAAAGCGATATCAGAAATTACCGCAATACTGTTTTGGTTCCGGCATGTGATACGATGCGAAAACTGCACTCAGAAATGCAGCGACTATACAGTTCCGAAAGGCTTACATTTATGAATCTAATCGCCAATAATCTCTCCGCCAATATTTTGCTTGGTTATAATATTCAGGAAATGATGCCCCCCACACATATGACTGCAAAGAGACAGATTGTTGATGTAAATCCGATTTTCAAAGTTTATTATTTCGACAGACTATTACAGGAAGCAGGCTATGAATTTATCTGTTATTTTCCTGCTAGGTATGACGGATTACACAGTCTTGGGCCATTTCAATTTACCGATATAGCACTAAAGGACATAAAGGTTAACAGCCGTTTGATAGATAAATTTAAAATTTTCGGAAAAACAACCGATCTGAAAACAATTAATGACCATGCACTTGCTGCTGCATTGTTTGCTTATAGCAATTGGGAAAGACTTTCCTATATCCTAAAAACCGAGGGGCTACTGAAAAATTTCAATTCCTTTTTTGCAGATGTAGAAACAAATAGCGAGAAGCGTAGAATACTCAGAATTTTTATTGCCGGAGTTACTGCCTGTATGCACCACAATCCACCGGATAGTTTCGAGGCAATCAAGAAATATCTGAAACAAAATCAGGACCTCAGTAAAATGCACTACAGCTGGATCAGCAAAAGTGACAGCAAACAACTCTATAAATATTATAGAAGTGCCGCCGAGGCCTACCTGATTTTGAAAGTTTATGACAAACTTTTTATGGAATAAACAATAAAGGGGCAACCAAATGGCAGCCCCTTTTTCTCTATAGCTAGTAATTTTTTATTTATTTAAAAGCATTCAAACCCGTCACATCCATACCTGTAATAAGCAGGTGAATATCGTGTGTACCTTCGTAGGTAAGTACAGTTTCGAGGTTCATCATGTGACGCATGATTGGGTACTCATTTGTGATTCCCATACCACCGTGAATTTGACGAGCTTCGCGGGCAATCGTCAATGCCATATGAACATTGTTTCTTTTTGCCATTGAAACCTGAGCAGGTGTTGCTTTGCCAGCATCCATAAGGGTACCGAGTCTCCAGGTAAGCAACTGCGCTTTGGTGATTTCAGTAATCATCTCGGCCAGTTTCTTTTGTGTAAGCTGGAAACCAGCCAAAGGCTTGCCGAATTGTTCACGCTCGAGCGAATAACGCAAGGCTGAATCGTAACAATCCATTGCAGCGCCAATTGCACCCCAGGCAATACCATAACGGGCTTTGCTTAGACAAGAAAGCGGACCTTTGAGGCCTTGTACGTTTGGCAATAACTGTGATTTTGGAATTCTTGCATCTTCAAAAACAAGCTCACCCGTGATTGAAGCTCTGAGAGAAAGTTTACCGTGAATTTCAGGTGCACTTACACCTTTAGTATCCATATCGACAATAATTCCGCGGATGATTCCTGCTTCGTCTTTGGCCCAAACAACTGCAACATCTGCAATTGGTGAATTGGTAATCCACATTTTGGCACCATTGAGGATATATGCATCGCCATCCTCCTTGATATTGGTAATCATTGAACTTGGGTCGGAACCGTGATCGGGTTCAGTAAGACCAAAACAGCCGATGAATTCGCCAGAAGCAAGTTTGGGCAGATATTTCATACGTTGCTCTTCGGTTCCAAATTTATAAATTGGGTACATCACCAAAGAACCTTGTACAGAAGCTGCAGAGCGCACACCAGAGTCTCCCCTTTCGAGTTCCTGCATCATAAGACCATAGGTTGTTTCATCGGTACCGGCACAGCCATATTTCTGGGGCAGACTTGGACCAAAGGCACCCAAATCGGCCAAACCTTTTACAAGATGTCTTGGATAAATTGCTCTTTCGTAGCAGTCCTCGATAATTGGGGATACTTCCTGACGCACAAAATCACGCACGGCATCGCGGGCCATTTTCTGTTCGTCAGTTAAGAGTTCATCCATGTTGTAATAATCATGACCCTGAAATCTGTCCTGTTTGGCAACTCTCTTGATGGAAGCCAGGAGTTCTTCGTTTTGCATAACCGAATTTGATGTTTAAATTTTGAATTTGTAATATTTGCCCTTGTGTAATTGAGGCATTTATAAAACACAGCGCAAAACTACTAAGTTTAAATTATTTCACAATAATTTGCAGTATCTTTATTGAAAACGCTTAACGAAAAGATTAAGAGGTATACTAACAGGAGTGAATATAACGAAAATGGCTCCTTAAAAAAGGAGCCAACCGTACCGAGCGCTACAACTGTTTATCCTTGCTTCGTTTCCGACCTGGGGAGGTTCACAGGAGCTGCACGTACAGCGGCTCCGCTGCAAAGATAATACAGTTTTATTATTTTACAATAAATTTACTTAAATAAATTAACAGAATGACTAAAAAAGCATTCCCAAAGCCAGGGTTGGTCTTATGAAAACATTATTGGTTGGCCCAATAATTTCGCCATTAGTGCCTGTGTAGCTGTAAGATGCAGTGTGAATGCCATAATTCAACTCCAAACAGAAATGTTTTTTACTTTTGGAAGTAAATCGTAAACCGATGGCTGGATTCAGATAAATTCCACCCTTTGCCTCAATCATAGTGGTCCCAGTCCATGACATCACATTTCTTTGCTTTGCGATGTTATAACCTAGCCCAAAAGCGTAGTATAATGAATTAGAATTTTTCAGGATATCGCCTCTTATTTCGGCGAAAACCGGAAAATGAGCCGAGTACATAAAATAATTATGCATGTAGGACCAGCCTATGCCCCCTCCTAGCATCAGATGCCTGTTGATTGCCTTACCGGCACTGAATTTCAGACCGCAGCCAAGTGTGGGTATATCCTGTGCGCCCGACCATGATGCGGCTTCCCTATATCCTCCAATAAAACTGAAAAGGGCTGAAAAATAAAGCTCATTTGTATAAAAATGTCCTTTAGTACTGTTTTCGTCCTTAGCTGCCGAGGTCGTTCCTCTGTTAATTTTAGCAACTTCGTTTGCATTATAAACAAGTACGCTCCCACCCTGTATTTCCAGCTTTATTTTCTCTTCAGTTTTAAATTCGATGATTTTGCATTTTAAAACACTCCCATTTTTGAGGTGAACCTCATCGCTGTAGGGCATTTGAGCGAATAAATTTAAGGATAGAAACAGAAAGGAAATTACAATCAGGACTTTCATCAAGATAAGGGTTTCATTTGATTTTGAAGTAGGCTTAAATAGACTGCAATATAGATATAAGCCATTAAAACGAAAAATGATAGTTAAAAATTAAGCACTTTTTCAGGCTTAATACTTTATACTTAGTATTTTTTTAGACTACAGACAAAGAAACTTTAGACACTTAAGCCATGAGACCAATCGAATTTATTTTAAATAGCATCCGAAAATAATTTTTTCAATATTGAGGAACTTTAAAAGCAATGACTTAGTTTAAAAAGTGAACTAACTTAGTTTATAAAACAAACAAAGTATTTTTAAACACTAAAAAATTTCCTATGGCAGAAAACAGAGAACGCGATCTGGTATTGGCTCCCAATGAGTTTGCCTTTATATCAGATCAGACAAAGGGTAATGTCATTACCTATGTCGGGCCCTACAAAACCAGTATGGCCAACACCGATAAGCCGGTGTATTTCAACAAAAAATCAAAGATGTTTGAAATTTGTGATTTGGAAAAATCCATTCAGACCTTTATTGCCTGTCCCGAGGGTTGGTACATCATCCTAAAAAACCCATCGAATGATGGAAAACCGCCACAAATTGGCACATCGAATCAATTGTTGTCTTTGAATATTGGACGCAAGGTAAATCTTCCCGGACCAGCATTTTTTGCTCTATGGCCTGGCCAGATGGCAGAAGTGATCGAGGGGCACTTTCTGCGCTCGAATGAGTACCTGATGGTGCGTGTGTACGAGGAGCAGCAGGCGCGTGAGAATTGGGCAAATGCTGTCATCACTCCGCAACTCACAAATCCTGAAGGAATTGATGACAACAATAACAATCTGGATATCGATACCATCGATGCAAGTAAACTCACGATGGGGCAGTTGCTCATCATAAAAGGTACCGATGTTTCTTTTTATATTCCGCCTACCGGTATTGAAGTTGTCAAGGACGAAAAAAGTCTGGAATATATCAGAAAGGCAGTTACGCTTGAGCGTCTCGAATATTGTATACTTTTGGACGAGGATGGCAATAAACGCTATATTCAGGGTCCGGCAGTAGTTTTCCCAAATCCCACTGAGAAATTTGTTGAAAAGAACGGAACTCGCAAGTTCAAGGCGATTGAATTAAATGAAAACAGTGGTATTTATGTAAAAATCATTGCTCCCTACGAAGAAAATGGCAAACAATACAAGGTTGGCGATGAGCTTTTTATAACCGGTAAAGAACAAATGATTTATTTTCCGCGTCCTGAGCATGCTTTGATAAAATACGGCGAGCAAGATATCTATTATGCAGTGGCCATTCCTCCCGGAGAAGGAAGATATTATCTAAACAGGAATAGTGGTAAAATTGCACTAAAACAGGGCCCTTGCATGTTCCTGCCTGACCCCCGCGAGGAAGTTATCGTGCGCAGGGTTTTGAGTCCAAAACAAGTAAGGCTTTGGTTCCCGGGCAACGAGGAGGCTGTTCAATACAATATGAAACTTCAGGAAATATCTGAAAGACAGCAGGAAACCCGTAGTAAGGAAGAAAGCCTGAAACTTTCTCAAAGTCCGGCTATATTGGATGTCAATCTAAAAGAAAATGATGAAAATGCGTTTGAGGGAATCGTTGGCAGCAGCTTTTCGAGAAGTACCAGTTTTACAAAACCTAGAACAATTACCCTGAATAATAAGTACGAAGGTGCTGTTACGATTGATGTGTGGACGGGCTATGCAGTGCTTGTTACCAGCAAAACCGGGGAGCGAAAAGTGGTAGTGGGACCTGCAACTTATCTTTTGGAATATGATGAAGTTTTACAACCTATTGAATTGTCGACTGGCACACCCAAAACTGATGAAAAACTGCTCAATACTGTTTATTTGAGGGCATTAAACAACAAAGTGTCGGATATCGTAAGTGCCGAAACCAAAGACTTTTGTAATGTGGATATCAAAATGTCCTACAGAGTAAATTTCTCAGGTGAACCCGAAAAATGGTTCAATGTGGAGAATTACGTAAAGTTTTTGACCGATCACCTGCGTTCGGTTGTTCGCAATGCCATGAAACAGTTCAATGTTTCGGAGTTTTATGCAAATGGCATCAGTATCATGCGCGATATTATTCTCGGGTCAAAAAAAGAGGGCGAAAATGGCCGTCCAGGCTGGCTTTTTCCCGAGAATGGCATGCATGTTTATGAGGTAGAAGTGTTGGATATTGAAATTCAGGATCAAGATATAGAGGATATGCTCTTCGAGGCTAAACATGAGGAAATTCGCAAAAATTTGGATCTTACGAGCAAAGAAAAGGAACTGGTTTACACTGTAAAATCGGAACAGATTTCGAGAGAAATTTCCGAGACAAAGTCCTTGACCAAGAAATACGGAATCGAACTTGAAAAAAGTGAACAGGAAAAGCAATTGGAGCTCAATCTTTCTAAATTGAATGCCGAACTGAAAGTCCAGCAGGAGCAATTGGCTAAGGTTTTAGACGAACAGAGCCGACAACTCGAAATTAACAGGCTGAAATTATCGAAAGATAAGGAAACGCAGGAACTACAGCTGTTGATTTCTGAAAAACTCATGGAACAGCGTTTACGTGAACTGCAGGCTCAGGTTGATGCTGTGGTGAATAAGGCCGAGGCAATAAGTCCTGACCTGATTGCTGCACTGCAAGCCTTTGGAGACAAAGCCCTTGCAGAAAAAATGGCCGAAACTATGGCGCCGCTCTCTATTATTGGTGGAAAGAGCATTGTAGAAGTCTTTGCCAATTTATTGCAGGGTACACAACTGGAAAAGGTGCTGAGACTGAATGCTGCTGAAAAAGCTGAGTAGCGTTATTTTCTTAATTATTCAAGACACCGGGTTCATCAAATCCGGTGTTTTTTTTGATTTTAATATGGAATAAAAGTGATTAAAAGTTGAAAATAGACTTGATTTTGCGAATTAAATGCTGTATATTCGCTTTTTACAAATTTGTAAGATAAATAAATGAGTGAGAGGTATGGAGACACCCAAAGAATATAAAAATGAAGTAAAGTCGATGAAACTAGAAGAGCCTGACCTTGCTGGCACTTACAGCTATGCTGATTATTTAAAATGGACCTTTGAAGGCATGGTGGAATTGATCAATGGTAAGATTTTTAAAATGTCACCCGCGCCAAGTTCATCGCATCAAAGTATATCTGTAAATCTTACCGTTGAAATCGGAGGATTTCTTAAGCATAAGAAATGTAAAGTGTTTATCGCGCCTTTTGATGTGCGCCTTTCAAAATTCAAAGTAGATAAACTAATAGACACTGTAGTTCAACCCGATTTGTGCATTATTTGCGACCCTGCAAAGATTGATGAAAAAGGCTGTAATGGCGCTCCCGATATGATTGTTGAAATTCTTTCGCCATCAACAGCTCAAAGAGATTTGGATCTGAAATTCAAATTATATGAAGAAAATGCTGTGAAGGAATATTGGATTGTTCAGCCAAATGATCAGACCGTCTCTGTTTTCGACCTTATAGATTCAAAATTTTTACTGAGGGGAATTTATCACAGAAAGAACATTGTTGAAGTGAAAACTATTGGACTGGATATTGACTTAAATGAAGTTTTTCCAATCAAAGACTCATAAAATGAAAAAGCTAAAAGAATATAAAGGCGAAGTCAAGTCGTCGTATGCTGAGGAACCAGATCTTGCGGGCAATTACAACTACTCCGATTATCTGCAATGGACCTTTGAGGGTATGGTGGAATTGATTAATGGTAAGATTTTTAAGATGTCGCCGGCGCCAAGTTCATCGCATCAGTTTTTGTCAGGCAATTTATTTGGAATATTGTGGAATTATCTAAAAGGAATGCCATGTCAGATTGTCTCAGCTCCTTTCGATGTGCGCCTTTCAAAATTCAAAGAAGATAAATTGATTGATTCGGTTGTTCAACCTGATTTGTGCATTATTTGCGACCCAACAAAGATTGACGAAAAAGGCTGCAATGGCGCTCCCGATATGATAGTTGAAATTCTTTCGCCATCAACAGCTCAAAGAGATTTGGATCTGAAATTCAAATTGTATGAAGAAAATGCTGTGAAGGAATATTGGATTGTTCAGCCAAATGATCAGACCGTCTCTGTTTTCGACCTTATAGATTCAAAATTTACGCTGAGGGGAATTTATCACAGAAAGAATATTATTAAAGTAAAAACTATTGGACTTGATATTGACTTAAATGAAGTTTTTCCAATCAAAGACTCATAAAATGAAAAAGCTAAAAGATTATAAAGGCGAAGTCAAGTCGTCGAATGCTGAGGAACCAGACCTTGCAGGCTATTACAACTATGCCGATTACCTGCAATGGACCTTTGAGGGTATGGTGGAATTGATCAATGGTAAGATTTTTAAGATGGCCCCGGCGCCTTCATCTGGACATCAGGTAATATTGATGGAATTGTCAGGTATCTGTTGGCAGCATTTAAAAGGGAATAAATGTAAAACATTTGTTGCTCCATTTGATGTAAGACTATCAAAATTCAAAGAAGATAAATTGATTGATTCGGTTGTTCAACCTGATTTGTGTATCATTTGCGACCCAACAAAGATTGACGAAAAAGGCTGCAATGGCGCTCCCGATATGGTGATAGAAATCCTTTCTCCTTTCAGTGAAGAAAGAGATACAAAACTCAAATATAAACTCTATGAGGAAAATGGCGTGATGGAGTATTGGATTGTTAATCCCCATGAAGCGTCTGTAAAAGTCTATGATTTGGTTGAAAACAAATATGAATGTAGAGCTATCTATCATTCTAAGCAACAAGTCGAAGTAAAAACAATTGGCCTTTTGGTAAAATTAAATGAGATATTCTGACCAAAATTAGGCTGAGCTTGATATTGAGTCAATGTCTCCTTTTTACTAAAAATATTCCAATTGAGCATAATATCAAAAATATAGAAAAACAAAAACTAAAAAATTGATAATAAACATTGATAATTAACAATTAAACAATGAACAACATAAAATTATTTGAAGATAAGAAAGTACGTAGCCACTATGATGAAGACAATGAAATCTGGTATTTCAGCATTGTTGATATCGTTGGCATATTAACAGATCAACCTACAACAGATAGAGCAAGAAACTATTGGAAAGTACTGAAAAACAGACTTTTAAAAGAGGGAAATCAGTCGGTTACAGATTGTAACCAACTGAAATTACAAGCTGCAGATGGTAAATTTTATAAAACAGACGTAGGTAACGTTGAACAAATTTTCAGATTAATACAATCCATCCCCTCACCTAAGGCAGAACCATTCAAACAATGGCTGGCCAAAGTGGGTTACGAGCGCTTGCAGGAAATTCAAGACCCCAGTTTGAGTTTTTAAAGGAATAAATTGTATTTACAGCCATTTTTGATGAAGGAAGTGGATAAGACTGAGCTGGAGTGAAAGCGGAAAGCAATCGAATATTATTTTTTAAGTTAGAAATAATGAAATGAAAAACGAGATTGTACTTTATCAAAGCGGTGAATTGGCAGAGCACATTGAGGTAAGACTTGATGAAGAAACTGTTTGGCTGACACAGGCACAAATGGCTATACTTTTTGGACAGTCAAAGCAAAATATTAGCCTGCATATCAATAACTGTTTCAAAGAAAAGGAGTTAGAATCTGATTCAGTTGTCAAGGAATCCTTGACAACTGCTAAAGATGGCAAAAAATACAATACAAATTATTACAACCTAGACGTCATCATATCAGTTGGCTATCGGGTAAAATCCAAACAAGGTACGCAATTCCGAATTTGGGCTACGAATGTGCTCAGAGATTATTTGCTCAAAGGATATGCGATCAACCAACGAATGGACAGAATAGAGCATAATTTTGACAACCTGAGTAAAGAAGTTAAACAAATCTCCCTTCAACTGAAAACCCAAGAACTACCCACACAAGGTATTTTCTTCGATGGTCAAATTTTTGATGCTTATGCTTTTATGTCTGGCCTTATCAAAAAAGCAAAAAAAGAAATCATCCTGATTGACAATTATATAGATGAAAACACCATTACGCATTTGTCTAAAAAAGAAAAACAGGTGAAAGTCATTTTATACACCAAAACAATCAGCAAACAATTAGCTTTAGATATCAAAAAAGCCAACGAGCAATACGATGGTTTTGAAATTCAATCTTTTATAAAAAGCCATGATCGTTTTTTAATTTTGGATAATAATACAGTTTATCACATTGGTGCTTCATTGAAAGATTTGGGTAAAAAATGGTTTGCTTTTACAAAAATGGAAGTTGAGTCTGTCGAAAGTATTTTAAACGCATTAAAAAATGAAGAAAAGTAAAGACAGAAAAATGGTTCAAAGACCGTAAATTTGAATTTGAAGATACATTGCATTTTCAAAAAATCATCGTGGCCTTAACTCTAAAGGGCAAATATCGTTTAAGGTTCCAAATTGGCACCTTAAACGATAAAATGAACTACCCACTCAGCATCCATTTTGCCAAATTACAGGCCCCCTACTCTCCAAAATACTCACAGTAAATCTTCGCAGTTTCGCAAAGTTTTACACAGTGTAGTTTTACTCCCTCTGGTATATGCGGTTCCAGTTCTTTCCAAATATAATAGACCAGATTTTCTGTTGAGGGTAGAATATTGTCGGGCAGGAAATTCTCGTCGAGGTTGAGGTTGCTGTGATCGAGCACATCGCAGACTTTTTCCTGAATAAGTTTACCCAAAACTTTTACATCCATTAGAAAACCGGTGATGGGATCGGGTGTTCCCTTTACGGTAACGAAGAGTTCATAATTGTGCCCATGAAAATTTTTATTGGCACATTTACCGAACACTTCAAAGTTTTTTTCTTCGCTCCATTGCTTTACCCAAAGCTGATGAGCGGCATTGAAGGTCTCTTTTCTAGTGAGATAAACAATCATTGGTTGTCCTCAAATTTATAGCTGCCTGATAGAAAAATAGTCTAAAGGCAACAGTTGTGAAAATTATAGCTTAACCTGATTTTCAATCAGATTCAAATTTTTTAAAAATTCCATCGTGTTAATTCCATCAGCATAATCATCTAATTTTGGTTGCTGACTTTGGCCAAAAGGCAGTGTTTCGAAAGTTTTTAAACCAATTTTACTAACAATACATTGTATTTTAGGTCTCAATTCCTGAAGATTTTCCTCGAGTTTTTCAATACTGTCATAAAATTCATAGTGCAGGGTGGCAATGCGCGACTGCAGACTACTGTTCTCAGCGAGAATCAACGAATCGTTGCAAAGATGCGCTGTCTGATTCAGTAAAAAAATAGACCGGTTATAATCGAAATTATTATTATATTTTGAGTTTAGCAGCAATTGAAAACTAAACGTATCCATCTGTTGCATAAAAAATTCAAAATTAAAATTGCGAGGTACATAAATCTTGGAAATAGATCGGCAACCAAGTCCATAATACCTGAAGATATCTTCGGCAAGCAAAGATAAATCAGCTGCATTTTCAGTTCCATCGAGTATGGCTATTGAATTTCTGTTACCACGAATTATCGAAGGCATTTTCGAAAAATAATATTCGAAATAACGACTGCTGTTGTCGCTACCAGTGGCAATTACAGCGTCAGCGACCTGTAGTCGCTCAATAATTTCATAATGTGTGGAACAGCCTGGACTTAGTTCTTCGAGTTT